>CAJVYT010000132.1 GCA_913009765.1 uncultured candidate division Zixibacteria bacterium | reverse complement strand
CTTCAAAGAGTCCTGCAAGAATTGCTAACATACGTCCTTTCCCAGGTTGAGTATTCATATTAAAAGGATCAGTTTCGTGTCCATGAACAATCATAATACGTTTGCCACCTCTTTCGAGTATAAAACCCGTCCCCATTTTTGAGAAAAATCTATGATTGAGATGATTTGTATTAATAAATGCAGTAAGGTCATTATCATGGTTACCGACAACATAATATGCTCCTATATCCGCCAGATAATCTAAAAAAGCTTCATTTTGAATTAATACATCTCCGACTGTAGCTTGCCAAAATTCGAGGAAATCACCAAGAATAATCCAAATAGATTCTGGATCTTCATTCCTTATGTTATCAATACATTGAATTAGTTTATCTTTGTTCTTAAAATAGTAAAAATTGTCTCGATATGAACCATCTCCAGCATGAAGGTCACTTATAACGTAAATATTTTTTCCGTTCATTTCAAGCGGATTAATTGCCGTATCTTTATTTATTATTTCCATAGAGGCCCCCATTGTTATGATGTGCTCCGATGTGTCGGGCTTTCTGCTTCTTGCGCTCCGGGCCTGTCCCCCCAAAAAATGCTAAGAATTAATGTTGAATGCTAAAGTAATTTGTTAGGTATTAAAAAATTATGGAGTATACTTTTCCATATTGAGCCGCAGTTTCAATTTTTCTTTTCAAAGCATCGTTCAAATCCACTCTTCCTTCAAGGATATGTATTAAATCTTCTCCAGTAAAAAAGAGGATATTTGCCCCGTGACCATTAAATTGTTCCACCACTTCATCTCTAAAGCCATTTACCGAGAAAAAGATCCCTCGTGTGCTCTCGAGTTTTGTTTTTACTTTTCTTTGGAACCCTCCTATTTCAGTCTCTGAAGGCTGACCCTTCCTCCATTTAGCTTCGACCAAGTAATCGAACCCTTCATATTTAAAATGACCATCCATTTGTTGTGTTTTAGATCGGTAAGACTTTTTATACTCTATTTCAAAGAGCCTGAAGAGTTCCTTTAAGATGTCTTCCAAATCATACCCAACTCTCTGACGGTCGCTGTCTGTCACCCCAGCGTAAAACTTATCACGCAATTCCTGTAAGTTAGCGTTTCGATCCTGAATAATTTTGGCTCTGGTTTTTGCAATATTCTGACGCGATGATGATTTATTCTTTTCTTCTCGACTCACTAGATCATGTTCATAGGCAAGTGACTTAAGGGTTCTTAAAGCTTCAAGTCCAGCATCCCGGTCGGGAACATCTTCAGGTAAGTTCTTCAACTTGCACAGCTCAGAAAGAATTCGGCGCTGAAGTATTCTGCCCTCATCGTATTCGCTCAATTCGGTCAGTAGCCGTCTAGCCCATACATACTTAGCTTCTTGTCGGTACTTTTTCGCTATTTCACTTCTTAGTCCTGCAGAGATTAAGAATGCCTCCACTGTATCCTTGTAGTGGAAGCACTTACCGAAGCACTGAATCATCTGATTGGTGATTTCATACGGTACATTTTCCATCATTACCCTTTGATGCCTGACGACAAGTTAAACTGATGAGAGCCCTGCACGATTAACTCCTATATATAATATTCATAAATGAAGCGATTTTCTATTCGCTCATGATGTCTTTTAATTTTATGCCTAATGTTTTTGCAATCTTTTCTAGATTTTTCAGGCCGATGTTCTTTTCGCCGCGTTCGATTTGACCGATGTAGGCCCGGTGGAGGTTTGCTTCCAGGGCGAGCTTTTCCTGAGACCACCCCTTAGTCTTTCTGAGCTTCCGTATTTTGGCCCCGACTTTTTTATTTATATTGGAAATTGGCATACCCCAATATTAGGATTTTGCTTCTTATAAGTCGACTACCTATAGGTATTATTTTGCTTGACTATCCTGCTACTTTAAAGTAGTATATAAGTATGTATTCTATTAGCCAACTGATTGGAAATAAAGGGATTTATACGAGCCGTATAAATGTGGATGTGACTATTGTCCGGGAGACGTTAAAGGCGTATTTGATCTCATTTGACCCCTTCGACTACGGCTCAGGATTCGGCAGGCAGGAATGGATACCTAAATCCTGGATTCTGGGCTATAAACCCCTACCAAACGGCGAGATTCAGATAACAATTTCCGAAGCTAATTGGACAAGGAAGTTTGAGTAGACTTACGTTGAAATCACCCGCCGAAGAAGGAGGTCGGATGGATTTAGAGTTAGACGATTATTACCAACGTACGGTTTCGTTAACATACTCGTATGGGTCCATTCGATGTTCCTTCAAATAATTGTCCATATATGTAATCGATCGTTTTAATATTCCAATAAAAAGATTTATTGGGTATGCTAGAAATAGTCTATCTTCGCCAATATAACCATGATAGTAAGCCTCATTTTCAGGTACTACTTCCATGGCTTTGCCTGGTTCTCTTGATTCATGTACTAGGTAATTCCTATACCTATATAGGAGCTCGAAATGCCGATTTTCAATTATTGACTTTTCTTCCTGCTCGGTAGTAGACAGTTTAATCAGTCTTTCAAATGGCTCATCAATAACACTAGCATGCATATTAAAGCTACCTTCTTCAAAGTTATCTTTAAGTTTATTAATAATAAAGTCTTTTAAGCGGCCGTTAGATATTCTTCCATTTTGTGTGTGCTCAGATAGAAATGGTATGCTCACCATATTGCCGTTTGGCCAAACGCCACTTGTTGATAGAAACTGGATGAACCTTTCCTTATTTTTCTTGTTTAGCTGTGGATAACGATCTTCTGTATAGCGAATGCCAGAAAGAGTATCTATGTGAGTTATGAGTAGTGCTTTTTTATAGAAACGTAATTGATAGTGCATTTGATCAATATCTTTAACAGCATCTGCATCTACTAAAAGCGCATTGATTACGCGCACTTGGTCGTGAAAATATCCACAAAATAAATTAATTTTCTCTTCGAGAGTTGCCATTATTCGTCGTCTAAGGGCTACAATAAAAAAGTGTGGAAAAAGTAATTAAAGGCGGCGTATCCTTTCATAGTCGTAACAATTAGTAAAACTAATTGAAAGAAAGGAGAACGCCACCATGAGAAAGAATAGTACGAAAGAGAAGCAGAGGTCAATAGTAAGGTACGAGATGCTGGAAGAATGTATACGGATGAAGGCCCAGGAATTTGTACAGGAAGTATTTGAAGGAGAAGTGAATGAATTTTTGGGAAGAGGCAAATCAGAACGAATGAAGCCTGGGATCGACATAAATAAAGGATACCGTAACGGCTATGGCAAGCCCAGGAGGCTGGCCCTGATGAATGGGACAGTAACAATCAGGAGGCCGCGTATAAGGGACACAGAAGAGAAATTTGAAAGTCTCTGGGGTCAAATCTTTGATCTTGACAAAACTGTCACAATGAAAGATTTGACCCCGAAAAGTCCGGCAATATCAGGTGATAGAATTGTCTGGTCCGACTTCAGGAACGGAAATGCTGACATCTATATGTATGACATATCTACAGGAGATGAAACACAGATTACAACGAATGTTTCAGATCAGTATAATCCGGCAATATCAGGAGACCGTATTGTCTGGTTGGATTATAGAAATGGAAATGCTGATATCTACATGTATGACATTTCAGCGGATTCAGAGGACCCCATAATTGAGGATAGTGCAGGTCAGTATAATCCCGCAATATCAGGGGACCTGGTTGTCTGGGAAGATTACAGGAACGGAAATGCTGATATCTTTATGTATGACATATCGACAGGCGATGAAACACAGATTACTACAGATGCTTCAGATCAGTATAATCTGGCAATATCAGGGGACCGCATTGTTTATGAGGACTGGAGAAATGGGAACGCTGATATCTATATTTATACAGGTGACGGTGTTGGCGACAACTCTGATAATTGTCCCGATGATTACAATCCCGACCAGGCAGACTCAGATGTCGATGGCATAGGAGATGTGTGTGATGGAGTGTATGATCTGCCTGATGCCCCGACTAATCTTGATGCAACATCTGTATCATTAACTCAGATAGACCTGTCATGGACTGATAACTCTAATAATGAGGATGGCTTTAAGATAGAGCGTAAGATTGATGTTGGAGGAACATACAGCCTGATTACCTCTGTTGGAGCAGACATGACCAGCTATTCAGACACAGGACTAACCACTGGCGCTAATTATTACTACAGGGTGAGTGCATACAACATAGGAGGAGACTCAGCTTATAGTAATGAAGCTAATTCCACAACCATAGTCTCTCCACCAACTGCAACAACCATGTCGGCAACTGATATAAGCGACAATTCTGCCATGTTAAACGCAACAGTCAATTCCAATGGTTCAGACACTACAGTTTATTTTCAGTGGGGGTTAGATACGTCTTATGGGAACATTACCGCCTCTCAGAATATTGGAAGTGGAATAAGCAATGTTTTTGTGTCTGAAGATATATCAGGTCTCTCAACAGATACAACGTACTATTTCAGGGTTGTGGCTACCAATACCTATGGGACAAGCTATGGCTCTGATATGAGCTTTACAACAGGAGACGATATAGATAATGATGGGATATTGAACATAAGTGACAACTGCCCGACAGTCTCTAACCCGGCACAGACAGATTCCAATGGAGACGGCATCGGTGATGCTTGTACAATTTATCACTGTGTGACTACCAGCATCGAACTTCAGCAGGCCCTTTCCATTGCTGAATTAAACAATATGTACGATATCATTCAGCTTGAGCAGGGAACGTACTATATATCAGAGGATAATAGTTTCTATTTTAATTCGATAGATGTATATGGTTTACCTGTTGAAGGAGGGTACCTGAATGGATGCAGTTCAAGAAGTATAGATGCTGAAAATACAATCTTAAGTGGTGTGAGCAATGTGTACTTATTTAGCAGTATTCTGTCAATTAGAAGTTCTTCATCTTTTGCAGTACCCGTTAGTTCAATAACTGTTGAGGGAATAACAGTGAAAAGTGGACTTACATACAGTGCCGGTGGAGGCATTTATATTAAGACTGAATCAGGAGATGTTGATTTTAAGAGTAATATAATTAAATGGAATATTATTCTGGGTTGTGATTTTTGCGGAGGTGGAGGGATTTATGTAGAAACTAATGAAGGTGATATTAATCTGACCAGGAATCTGATTGAAGGAAATCGGGGCTATGAGGAGCCTCCTGGTTGGGTTAGTCTTAGTTATCCTGGAGGTGGTATTTATGCAGATTCTTTCAAAGGAGGTATTGTTTTAAATGAAAATACAATATCGAATAATGAGGCTCCAGATGGACTCGGGGGCGGTGCAGTTCTCCAAGGAAGAACAATAATAGTAAATAAAAATATAGTGAAAGACAATAGGAGTCTTTCTAATGCTGTTACCATTCCCAGCTCTGGAGGAGGTGGAATAATTTTATCGCTTTATTCTGATAATTATTCTGATAACGATGTTATTCTTTCAAATAATATTATAGTTAATAATTCTGATGGTGGTGTCGTTATTGGTAACAGTGGTCTTAGAAGCGATAGTGGAAAAGTAAGCCTGCTTAACAATGTAATTGCTGGCAATACTGCTTATAGCAGAGGAGCAGGGGTATCCATTGTTAACTTCAAGGATATATCCCTTATAAACAATACTATAACTGACAATGGCGTGATTTATTATGGCGGAGGGGTTTATACGGATGCGGACGAGGTTAATTTGTTTAATAACATTATATGGGGTAATTCAGCAACTTACGAAGGCGGTGATATTTATTTGATCGCCGGGATATCCGGTGCTTTTAATAACGATTTTGACCCTTCTAAGGTAGACGGGGATCCCTTTACAAATGAGGGGAATAATGTCAATGTAGACCCATTATTTGTTGACTCAGTAAATGGAGATTACCGCCTCAGTGAAAATTCGCCTCTTATAAACATGGGTAATAACTCTGCCCCATCTTTACCAGATACAGATTTTGAGGAAGATTCACGAATAGCAGACGGTGTTGTTGATATTGGCGCGGACGAGTATATAGTCATCAGTGACATATCGGTTTCACCGCTTTATCATAATTTTGGCAATATTGGTGTAGCGAGCTTCTCTGACCAAACGATTGCAGTTATAAATAACGGGACATCAGACCTGATTATATCTTCTGTTACAAATCCATCTGTACCATTCAGCATTGTAGCGGATAACTGCTCTGGCCAGACACTTTCAGCCTCTGCATCATGCTCACTTACAGTAAGATTTACTCCTGCAACAGAAGGAATATTTTCAGATACCCTGACAATACCTTCCAACGACGCAAACAACCCAGCCGTGATTGTATATATTAGTGGTACAGCAATAACAACCTTGACAGGAACGGTTACGGATTCAGTAACAGGGTCTCTATTATCCGGAGCGTCGGTAACAGTGACAGATTCTCTTGATAATTTATATACAACTGCAGCCGATTCAAATGGTTTATATACAGTAACAGGCCTGGCTCAGGGGGATTTTACAGCCGTGTTCACAAAAACAGGATATATCGAACAGACAATAAACGGCACATTATCTCCCGGCCAGATTCTGACTCTTGATGTGCAGTTAATTCCAATACCTCCGCTTACAATAGCCATAACATCACCCGTTGACGGCGCGGTATTGAACTCATCTCCGGTTACTGTTACAGGTAATGTTAGTAACAATGCCGATGTAACAGTCAACAGCGTTCAGGCATCTGTAATTGATGATACCTTCTCAGCATCAGTCCCTTTAAATGAAGGGTCAAATACAATAATAGCTGTAGCTGCAGATCAATATAGCCAGACTGCATCTGACAGCATTAATGTTACCCTGATAACACCGGGAAGCATTACCGGAACAGTAACTGATTCATCAACAGGTTTACCGCTTCCTTCAGCGACTGTATCAGTAACTGATTTTTTAAGTAATCAGCAGACAACCTTAACAGCCGCTGACGGCACATATACAGTTAATGATATTGCATCCGGAGTTTTTAACGGGGACATTACAAAGGCAGGTTATACCACCTATAACTTCTCTGACACCATATCAGATGGTCAGATAATAATAATTGATGCTGTTTTGAGCCCAATGCCAACAGCAGCGACTGATCCGGCAACAAATGTAAATGGCAATTCAGCTACATTAAACGCAACAGTCAATCCAAATGGTGCGGATACTACTGTTTACTTTGAGTGGGGGACAGACACATCTTATGGGAATATAACATCAACCCAAAACATAGGAAGCGGAACAGATGATGTCAGCGTATCAGCCAATATAACGGGGCTCTCATTAGGAACTACGTACCATTACAGAATAATAGCAGCAAATACTGTTGGGACAACATATGGGGATGATGTAAGTTTTGTGACCCCTCCAATAACATTGACCATAATGTCTCCATTAGACAATGATACAATAAACAGACCTGATGTAATGGTTACAGGCACTGTAGATAACACAACAGGCAATGAGACAGGGGTTACTGTCAATGGCATTGTCGCAGTTGTCTATAATGGTGAATTCTTTGTCAACCATGTTCCATTAGAAGAAGGAGCAAATACCATTACAGTCAATGCAGTTGATACAGAAGGCGACACAGCAACTACTTCAATATCAGTCACCGCAGATACCACAGGCGACTACATACGTGTGACATCGAACCTGGAATCCGGAATATTGCCGCTTGAGGCGCATCTCAGGATAGACGGCTCTTTCAGTATTACAAGCTCGAGCATAAATGTGGCAGCTTCTGTGCTGCCTGAAATCTCATTCTTAAATCCGGAAGAATACAAATTAAATTTCAAAGCAGAAGGATTATATTATATAACAGCAAGCGCCACAGGGCCGGATGATAATGTTTATCAGGATACAATCGAGATTATAGTTCTTAATAAAAATCAACTGGATATGCTGCTTAAAGGGAAGTGGGATGGGATGAAGACAGCATTGGGTAATCAGGATGTTGATGGCTCAGTTAAGGATATTGTTGAAGATTCAAAGGATACGTACAGGGAACAATTCACAGCCCTTGTATCTGTCCTGGATATTATCGGTAATGAATTGGGACAGATACAATTAGTTAAGATTGAGGGAAACAGGGCTGAGTATGAAATTATTGCAACAGAAGATGGTACCACATACTCTTACTACCTCTTGTTCGTAAGGGATTCAGATGGGTTGTGGAAAATAGAAAGATTCTAGATATAGAAAACGAGGGATAAGATGCGATATAAGTTTTTTACGGCTTTAATCACAGCTTTGATTCTTATGGGTACAGTATCAGGCAGTTATGCTGGTGGATGGTTAATTTATCACAAACCAGAATTCAAGGGGAAGGTAATAGACTCAGAAACAAAACAACCCATTGAGGGGGCTGTGGTTGTAGCAATATATTATAAAAAATCCATGATGGGGATAGTCGAATCCTATTCAGTCATTATGAATGTGAAAGAAACCTTAACAGATAAAAATGGAGAGTTTTATATTCCGTCTTATACAACTGTCATACAACCTTTATCCTGGGAGAGTAAGGCAACATTTATCATCTTTAAACCTGGTTATGGTAGTTTCCCAAAGAATTATGAGTTTATGATATATCCGGTAAAAAATGCCAGTGTTGTAAAATCAGTAAAATGGAAGACCCCTCAGCGTCGTTCTGTCGAATCCATAGAACAGGGAATTGTAGAAGACGGGATAATATTCTGGAAGCCCAAATGGTTTAAAAATCGTGAATGGAATGTAAACTACCGGCCCTTCATCCCGCTGAATAATGCAGAAAACAGGGTGAAAAGTCTGGATATTCCATTTGATTATGAAATAAACAAAGACATTGATAATGTCTGGCGGGTCTGGAGCGCCAGGCGTACGCGTCTGCCAGAAAAATTCAGTAATTATACTGTAGTTGGCTTAAAAAAACTTACGGCCTGGAAAGAAAGAAGAAAAGCCAATGCGATTTCTATAAGTGATATTCATGAAAGGAAATGGCCCTTATTAAATAAGGCAATAAAAAAAGAAAATGAATGGTTGAAACGTCACAAGAGTTGGAGGAGGGGGTCAGAATGAGCAAGTTATATAGAGCTATATTATTACTTTTTGCTTTTTCTCTACCATTCTTTTCCTTAGCGTTTGCTCTTGAAACGGATACACACGAGGAGATAAATGAATTTGTAGCAAAAAACACCTTGGATGTATTCTTATTGGATACTTACTTGCAAAACCAACTGGGTTTTGATAATGGTGTATACGAGGAAATTAAAGGCAATTGGTTTTGGTTTATAACAGCAACAAAACCAGTCTGGAGTTGGATAAAAATAGGTGGTCGTTATGAAGACAAACCGCCGTGGGTAATTCCATATCGTCGTTCAGTAAATCATTTCCACAATCCTTTAACCGATCAGGGATTCAGCGGCATTTGGGGGGGGACAGAATGGCTTTCTGGTGAATCTTCCATACAATGGGCTCAAGAGCCAGCCGGTACGCAGAATCCTGGAGGGTATTATTCCTGGTATGATGTGAGGGAATATTACTACAATGCCTTGACTTCTACGGATCAGGATACACGCAACACAAACTTTGCTAAAACATTCAGAGGTGTGGGCCAGCTGATGCATTTGATTCAAGACGCGTCGGTGCCTTCTCATACAAGAGACGATGGGCACTTGTTTTATAATTATGAGGATTTTGCAGGATCATATGTTAATAAATCTGGTGTGCCAACACCAACCAGTTCTGAATTTTTTAGTGGCACTATCAATGACATTGCCTCTTTCATTGATACTAATCAATATAATGGAGCTGATCCTGATATTGCAGTTGGTACTAATATCGGTTTATCAGAATATACAAATGCCAACTTCTTCAGCGAGGATACTATAAACTCTTCAAGTTTTACTTATCCCCAAACAGAGGGTATGCCAATTGAACTAAGAAACTTTTATAATCCTGACGCTAACACAACCTACCCAAGACAGTATTACCTTAAAAACTGCTGTGGTGAGACCAATGGGGGTCAGGGTTATCTTCTTTCAGCTGTAGACTATCTTGATGCTTACAGGCAAAAATACCCATCTTTAAGCTTTGCCCTTAAAGAGATACCTGTTCTGGACAATAATGTATATTCTGATTACGCCTCCCTCCTCATCCCCCGCGCCGTAGGCTACTCAGCAGGACTGTTAAATTATTTCTTCAGGGGCACACTTGACATAACCCCGCCTGATCAGGTTGCCTATTCTGTCACTGATGGAAGCAAACTTCCTCAGCAGTTTACCAGTATTAAAGCAAAAGTCAGGAATACAACGCCGAAGGGTGTAGATGTTGACGGAAACCCGTTATATGAGGTCATGGGGGCGGGCTCATTAGTTGCAGTGGCAAAATACAAGA
>CAJVYT010000131.1 GCA_913009765.1 uncultured candidate division Zixibacteria bacterium | reverse complement strand
GCAGGGCTGTAAAGTCAGTAGCGAGGTGAAGAACGAGAGAAGAGCAGGGAGGAGAGGTAGGGAAGAAAAGTGGGAAAGGGTGAGGCATAGATAGACGAAGGGAAAAGAATAGTATATGAAAATAAGTATTATTATTTTTTTTTTCATGATACGGCGACCACCGAGATCTACACTCTTTCCCTACACGACGCTCTTCCGATCTTACTGCCACTTTCATTAATATCACTATTTATGACTTTGGCATACACTGAATCATTAACCCCAGGCATTGTTACCTCATTTATTTCAAAGGAGCTTTTTATCGCTAGTCCAAATCGCTCCAAAAGAACATGAAAGTCAGAAGTCAACTCCAACCCTAAGCCAAGAAAATATATGTGCGAAAGGTATTCCTCACTTCTGGTTATCACACGTAACTGCTCATCAAGATGAGGCCAAAGCGTCGCAGATGCAGTCAAAAAATTATCGCTACTTGTATCGCCTAAAATAGAAATACAGTTTTTTGCAATTAACATCCGTGTTCTAATCTCGCCGTAAATTTCTGGTGTCGCCTCTTTAAGAGCCAGAACATTCTCAGGATATAAAATATCACGTCGTTCTATTAAAGTTCTGCAAATTGATAAAAGCTCTTGAACGCTTGGCGATTCAGCTCCAGATACTAATTGATTTGTTTCGATAGATTTAATGAGGTAAGAAATTGCCCACCAAATCGTTGATTCGTCAGCAATGCTAAAGATTATAGATTCACCATTACGTGTATATAAAAGTAGCTCCTTTACAACATTTTTTTGAAGTATGCCGATAGATCTAGTCGATAGATCTACATCCCCCATTTTGTGCTGGGCAAGCATAAGCAACGATGAGAATAGCACAGGATCCAGATAGGTTTGATGAAATGGTGCAATATCACCTCTTTCTTTAAGACTCAGCTCTGGTGTCAGTGAACGAACATTACAACGACTATATGCACTCTTTAGACTCTTTGCCTGATGCGCAACTATTTCTACAAGCTCTTTACGAATGCTTGTTGCGTTACCAAATGCTTTTGTTCCCGCGCGTATACCAGAAGAAAATATACTCATATAATATGCACATCGCCTTCCCCATAATTCCCGAAACCATCGATCATACGTATGTCCATTTTCTAGATGGATATTTACTGTATTTGGTCTTGCTCCGAACAATTCTATCAACTCAGCGTTTCCACATATATTCTCCAGTAGTTTTTGTGATTTATTTGAATTGTTATCTTTTAGCAAGTGCGCTAGATTTGATGATTTTCTAATCAAATCAGAAGTAAATTCTTCGAGAAGGTTCCATCCAGGATTAAGATCTAAATCCATGATCACCCAATCCCCAGGCTTTTTTCAATGACGATACCATTATCTATCCCTATTAAAAGCCTTTCATTAACTTTTATAGTTTCTCTTGTTCCTATGATGAAGTGGTAGTTGCCGTTTGGTGGCACCTTCCAAGATGTATACATGGGAGCTATATCAATCTTAGAGTTAGGATAACTTTTTAATAAATAAGCTGAGATCTCAGGAATCTTTTGTTCGTCTTGCAGCAATACCGCAATGTCTATATCTGAGAAATTAGCATTTTCTAAGCTTGATCCAAATTGAATCAATTCCATAGTTTTTCTCCTAGTTACTTGATTTTTGTGTCGCCCTAACGTTTGAATTAAATGGCGCCGCGCGCCTTTTGCGGCGTCCAAGCAGGGCAATTTTTTTACCCTGCGGTTTTAAATGATTTGTTATGTGTTTTCTTCACTTAACAACATCATTTCTTCTGGATCTTCAGGTTTATAAATAGCAAAATTGTCAAAAATTAATACTGATCCCCAATAATTCCCAAGAAACTCATTTATTGCAATTGAAACCCTTAATTCTTTTCCATCCATTTCACTACTATCAGCTAAAAGATGACATGTACTAGTTGAAGATACTTTTCTAATTAATTTTTCTAATTTTTCACTAGATTTATAAGTATTATCAAGTGTTTTTGCTTTTTTTGGGTTGTATGAAAAATTATGATTTAATGTTTCTAGGAATTTTTTCCTATGCTTATGACCTTTTAAAAACGATAAGTACCTTTCGCGTTTTTCTTTTAACGCGAAGGCTTTTATAAACTTTTCTTCCCAACAATTAATACTAGACATTTTTATTTTTACACATAACAGTATAATAGACGGATTACGTAGTATTGAGTGATAGGCCGCGTCGGCCTATTGTGCGAATGGCCGATTCGTTTTAGTATTGAATGCAGCATATCCACCTCAGGGCAGGCTGCCCGCTAATTGTGACAAGGAAGGTCCATATGTCTGACTCCCACATCCCCACCTCTGCAAAAAAGCCGGGTCAAAGAGCAATATTCTCTAATATTAGAAACAAAGTGACCAGAACGAGCAAAGCGCAGCGTAGGAAGGTCGCTCCTGCACTTCCCTGTGCCCACGACATTCGTACTTCCTGTACATCATACCCTTGGGGTATAACCCACCAAATGTGCCGTCAGGCACCTATTAATATATGCGTTGTGTTGCTACGCAACGCTTGGTGGGTTACGCCCCAAGAGCACTTCCACTGTGCTATTTCGAGTATGTGGGGCGCGCAAAAAACGCTAACCCACCCTACAATTATGCTTAAGTAAGTGCGATTCCTCTCTGACCAGAATTATTTGCTCCTTTTACCCCATTTCTTCTTAACCAGCGGATGAATTATTTGAGACACATTTCTCAATCTTGGCAGGCTTTTTCTTTTGGTAATATTCTTTTGCCTCCTCAAGGGTTTTGACGATAATCACCCCTCCAAGGGGTTCTCTGATCTTCCAACCGCCAAATGAACGACGTTCCATCTTGCACCCAAGTTCACTAAGTCCTGCGATTATTTCTGATTCCTCTTTCTGTATTCTTTCATTCTCTATCCTTCTTTTTTGCCGTATTCTTTCAATCTCTGCCTTTTCTTCCTGCCGTATTCTTTCACGCTCTATCTTTTTTTCTTGCTGTATTCTTTCATGCTCTATCCTTTCTTTTTGCCATATTCTTTCACTCTCAATACTTCCTTCTCGCTTCCACTTTTCTTCTTCTACCCCTGAACTCTGCTTAAATTGCTCCACACGCAATTTAATGTATTTGTATTTTGCAATTTTGGTATCGCCTTCTGCCAGTGCCATTGATTTCGCCCACAGAGCAGCATCGACAACCTCGTCCTTTACTTCTTGAGTAGCCTGTAGGTAGAGCTCTTCATCTTGATCCATAATGCGTATCCTCTGACATATAACAGTTTACCAGGCAGCGTCGAACAATATCGGGAAGGTGGAGGCTGTCTGATCCAATAATACCTGCAATCTCTTCCTTCGTTTTTCCTGGATTTACATAAAAGCATGTTCGGTTTCTGAGGAAATTGTATCAGTGACCATATATGTATTTCAATATAAACGGTTGATATATATCGCTCTAAGTGTAAAGGGATCTGGCCCTGGGCTATGATGCTCCAATATTAAGAGCTGCTTATATTGGAAATAACTGTGATCTGACCCGGTTTGTTCTCAATGTGTAGCTGATGGTCAGGCTTTATGGAATTGCTCAAAGTGAGTCAACCAGCATTCTTTAACATATTTTTCCATCCCATGTGGTATTACGGCCTTTTCCCAGGCCTCGCCACAAAACGCAACCAATGCATTTTGATTTTCCCATGTAGTTATCAGGACATACTCATCTTTATCCTGATCAATTACTTTGCCAGCCGAAAAAGAAACTAATCCTTTTTGTGCTTTTACCAACGGGATTGAAATCTGGATAAAATCCTTTTCGAAATCTTCTTTCAATCCCTCGTTAATCCTGACTCTGAATATCCTTGCTATCATTTGATATATCCAATCCTGACTATTGTTTAAAAATACTTAACGCTTGAGTCGAGCCGCGCTGCCACCAGCGCAACTGCGAAGCGCCGCAATACTTTCCAGCGTCGGATTGGGCGACTTGTTATACGTCACTTAGCTTTTAGGGGGAATTGTTCGGGATGCTCGATGGTCTCTATCCCTAGATCTACATCGAGATCGGGCCAATACAAATGCCCAGGACTTTGCTCTTCTACGTTCAATACTTTCCCAACCGGCGCGTCCTTGAACCATGGGAAATCTTCAAAAGACATGAAATGCTCACGATCCCCAAGCAACAGCCATACGCCGTGGCTAGAGATATTCGTTACCTCAACTCCCGAAGAAGCTATACCATGCGTTCTTGAGCTCATCGTAATGCCCTCCAATAATCTTCTCTATTGCCTTCAATTGTACCTTAGATAATCGATAGTTTCTCGCCAGCCTAAGCTCTGGCTCCAACCAGTATTTTGCTTCTCCATCAGGGCTATATACATGTACATGTGGGCGTGACTCTTCCCTTGAGAAGAAAAAGAACCTGTATCCACTTTCCCTGAATATCGTAGGACTCATTTAATTCCTTTTTGGCGTATAACGACCAAACTCAGTTGACGCTAAAAGCAGAGTGTAGCGTAGCGAAACGCCGCTTTTAGCGGTCAACTGGAGTGCCTTGTGTACGCCCAGCATGGGCATGAACTTATGGGGTGGAAGTCCCCTGTAGGAGAACCGATCCATGATAGTGAGTATACCAAAGTGGATTACAACTACTAGCCGACGGCAAGGGCAAACCCGCGAGGGGATGTCTGAAGGAAGCCCGAGCGCAAAACTGCGAGCCTACGAACAGAAACGTCATAGAAGGCCAAGCCGCAGGGGTGAGTTAGCACAAGATAACGAAACCCACTGGTTCGCGCGGTATGGTAAATGGCGAGGTTGTGCAGCGACAGTTCATGTTCTTATCTGGGGAGATCTGCCTCACGTGCGGTTCTTCGGAACAGCGCCTTCATCAGCAATGGTGCGGGTGACGAGGCAGAAGTCAGCAGACGGCATAGTAGTTGGAGGTCATAGGATATGACCGAAGACGAAGGCCTGAACGTCAACCAAGGAGGAGCCTATCCTGTCTTCGGGACTGCGCAACACGTGCCAAACGTGAAGTTGTCCCCGGGCGGCAGGATCAGCAGCCAGCCTTGAACGATAATCTACTAAAACGCGTCCTGTCACCCGCGAACCTTCACGCTGCCTGGAAGCAAGTGCGAAGCAACAAGGGGGCACCCGGTGTCGATGGCGTTACCATTGAGGACTATCCTCAATGGGCCAAGCAACACTGGGCCGCGGCGCGTCGAGCCCTGGAACGTGGCTACTATATTCCGCAACCCGTACGACGGGTGGAGATTCCCAAACCGACGGGCGGTGTCCGTCTGCTGGGTGTGCCCACCGTCAACGATCGCGTTATACAGCAAGCCATTGCCCAGGTGTTAACCCCTCTCATCGATTCCACCTTCTCGGCAGCCAGCCACGGCTTCCGACCGGGGCGCAATGCTCACGGAGCCCTCCGGCAGATCAATGGCTTTATTGAAGAAGGGTATCGGATCGCGGTGGACGTGGACTTATCGAAATTCTTCGACCGCGTTGACCACGACTTGCTGATGAATCGACTTCGTCGTTTCATCGCCGATAAGGGTTTGCTCAAACTTATCGGTCGCACCCTGCGGGCAGGTGTCATGATCGAGGGGAAATGCCATCCAACGCTGGAAGGGGTGCCGCAAGGTGGACCCTTATCGCCGTTACTGGCGAATATCCTGTTAGATGATCTGGATAAACGCCTGGAATCCCACCCACTACGTTTTGCCCGTTATGCTGATGACTTCACCATCTGTGTGAAATCCAGCTCGGCGGGGCATCGCGTCATGGTGTGGGTGTCGCGCTTTCTGACCAAGAAGCTAAAACTCGTCGTCAATGAAGCGAAGAGTCGAGTGGTGAAAACCAACGATCTTCACTTCCTGGGTTTTACGTTTCGGGGTAAGAAAATTCGCTGGGCCGAGCAAGCACTGAAAGACTTCAAGCATCGTATTCGTCGCCTGACGAAGCGATCTTGGGGCATCTCGATGCAACGCCGACTCCGCGAACTGCGGCTTTATATTCAGGGGTGGATCAACTACTTTGGACTTTCCGAATACTACCGACCTTTACCCGGACTGGATGAGTGGATACGCAGGCGCATTCGCATGTGCTACTTAAAACAGTGGCGCAAGCCGCGCACACGTATCCGTAATCTTATCAAACTGGGTACCAGGACTCGAACCGCTGTGAGTCTTGGACTAAGTTCAAAAGGTCCGTATCGCCTGGCAAGAACACTCGCCACGCAATCGGGAATGACCAATAAGTGGTTGGCGAAACAAGGGCTCGTCTCGGTAAGAGAACAGTGGATTAAGTTTCACTATGCTTGACGAACCGCCCGGTGCGGACCCGCATGCCGGGTGGTGTGGGCTTTCTATTACCCACAAGTATATCAAAATATTATCATTTCTAACAAAACTAAATTTTTTCCACGTGTCGTAATGACAAAACTTTCCATTTTTCTATGAGTTTGTTTATTTTCTTCATCTCCCCAAGTGATTTTTTCACCTGTTTAGCCTGATTTTGATTTAATGTCATTGTGATGGTCTTGCCTTTTTCTTTTCGCGTCCATATCCAATAGGGCCCATGCCAGTATTTTTTATCTTGATGGCATCGGCAGTTGTTTTTGCCGCATTGTTTGGATTGTCTCAATAATGTGCCCTGAAGAATCCATTCCCGGGCGGTGATTTGACTTTTTAGCAATTTTATTTTTGAATCCATTCGTATAATGTATCCTGAAGTATATAATACGTCAAGGCACTATATTTGATCCCCGCTATAAATAAGGAGAAAAACATGAACACTACGGGCTGGGCTAAAAATGAATTTGAAACAATAGACTTGGGCGACGACAGATTGAACCAACGACTGATGAAAATCAGTCAGTCTTTTTTAGATTCACCCGAAAGTCCTATAAACAAAGCCTGTGGTGACTGGGGAGAAACGAAAGCGGCTTACCGGTTTTTTAATAATGATAATGTAAACTATCAAGATATTATCCAAGCGCATGCCAAAATGACAGCAGCCAGATCCAAGCAGGAAGACGTTGTATTAGCGATCCAAGATACCACGTATTATAATTATACAAACCACCCAGAAACAAAAGGGCTCGGAATATTATCTAGATTCAAGGGAAAGCATAAAGATGATATTTTGACAAAAGGGCTCTGCATGCATACCACCTTAGGGATCACGCCAGACGGCCTTCCTTTAGGCCTATTAGATCAAGACATCTATTCTAGAGAGACGCTTTCAGCAGAGAAAATTGCACTAAAGAAAAAATCGCATAATGTAGCCCTATCGATTGAAGAAAAGGAAAGTCTACGGTGGCTAACGTCGATGAAAAAGACAGTATCAATGTTTGACGGACAAAATAAACAAGTGGTGACGATTGCTGATCGAGAGGCCGACATCTATGATTTATTTCATTTGGCTGAGGGAATGAACACGCATTTTTTAGTTAGGGCCTCTCAAAATAGGAGAATAAACAAGACGGCCATCTATTCTGAGGTATCAGGCGAAATGCTTTGGGATTTCATGAAAAAGAAAAAATACAGAGGCACTGTTGAGATTGATGTGCCCAAAAAAGAGGAACAAGCAAAACGTGTAGCAAACTGTGGCATAAAATTTGAAAAAATAAGTGTTCTCCCGCCTCGAAACTATAAGGGCTCTAAAGAAGGTAATGTGAACCTAGATATCTATGCTATTCACATTTTAGAAAAAAATCCGCCTAAAGGCGTGGATAAAATCGAATGGATGTTATATACAAATATACCCATCTTGACTTTTGAAGACGCAGTTGAAAAGTTAAGGTGGTATTGTCTTCGATGGCGAATAGAAGTCTATTTTAAAGTCATTAAGTCGGGTTTCAAGGTAGAAGATTGTCGATTAGAAACCGCAGATCGTCTCATCCGCTATTTGGCTGTCGTAAGTATTGTGGCCTGGCGGGTTTATTGGCTCACGTTAGCGGCAAGGACGGCACCTGATGCATCCGCTTTATTGTTTCTGAATGACGTTGACTGGAAAATATTATTTGTAAAATTTAATCCAAATAAAAAAATACCTAAACGTGCGCCAAGTATGAAGCAAGTAACAACCTGGATTGCTCAATTGGGGGGATTTCTTGCAAGGAAAGGGGATGGTGACCCTGGCATTACACATGTTTGGCGTGGACTTAGAAAATTGGCTGACATGGCTGAAGGCGCACAAATGTTGAAAAATATTTATGGGTAATAGAAAGCGCACAGATCCCCGCATGAAGTTTTCCCTCACGGGGCTCCTCGGTTACACTCGTTTCCGCACTGACCTTAACTTCGATCAAATGACTATTCCCCACAGTGAAGTTTGCTTACAATTCCCGAATCTTCTTGTTCGGCATAAGTTTCCTTTGTGGGCTACGTGCTCCCGTCAAGTCCTTCCCCATGTACACGGCTCTCCCGTGCTCAGAGTACTACGCTTGATCCGCCACCTCATCGCTAAAAGCTTCCCTTTTTACAGTTTCATTACCAATAGATCTTAGAATACATTCCTTGCTGATATCTCATCTGCGCCCAGTACCGTGTCCGGCTGTACCTTTCGTGTCTCTAACGCTAACAATGTTTACCAACATCTTCTAAGACAATATATGAGGCTTCCCAAGTTCTTGTATGCACCTCTTCTTACATGCCACAGCCTGTGGACTCCGGAGGCCCTTCACATCCTCGCCATTTTCGCGGATGCTGCATTTTAGCTTCGGGTACGTTAAAACCCTCGCCAACCTCAACTTGCATTTCGAAGCTGTTCCAACTCTCAGGGTATACGGTTACCCCTACGGCCTACAAGATTCTCTGTGTACGCTTCGTCTGGATTGTTCGCAGCATTTCAACCTCTCCGCCTCAGACGCAACACTCGATACCGGCGGTTGGCTAAACCTTACCGGACAGGGACTTTCACCCTGCAAGGTGCACCAAGCTTCGCTTGGCGCTCTAACGACTAAATAACCGGCGATTTTTTCAGTGGGCAGTTTTTTCGTTAGACGCGTGTTACAACTCGCGCTCCATTCTACTTACTACTATAGCTTTATCTTGATATTTGCCTTCAAACTCTTTTTTAACACTAAACCCCAGTTTCTCATACAAGCTCCTTGCGGGATAATTTGTATTCGCCACATTAAGGGAAATAGTCCCACTTAATGTGCTTAAAATATGCCTTATCAATGCCTGTGCAATTTTAATTCTTCTATGCTCAGGGTGAATAAACAACCATGAAATATAATTATCCTTGTGACCCGCGAAACCTAGAATAATATCATTTTCATATATGTAAATATTCGATTCCTCAAATAGCTTTAACATTTGACTATCTTCTTTTAGCGGAATAACTTTAAAGCTTGATTCTTCCCCAGCGAACTCATCAGCTTTAGACAAATCATATATCTCAACCACTTTTTCAAAGTCGATACTATTATAGTTTCGAATATTCATATCTCTAGCGTCAACTCGAATGATTGTTAGGCACGCGGAACTAAGAGCATATACGATTCTACTATTAACCACTGCAATTCTAAATTTATGTCATGCATTGCTTTGCAACTCCTTTTGCCATTTCAATATAACTTTAAAAAGTAAAATAAATGACGCCTGATTTGAATCACATATCTTTGTAAATATATTCGAAAGTGGGTAATCGTCACTCGTTGAACAGCCTAAACAAACAAAAGTAGTTTCAATTCGTTTCCTATAATTTTGGCCTTTATCCCCAGACCACTCTTTATTGTGTTTCCAGTAATTTGCGGCATCATTTACTACCTTTGCGACAGACACACCAGATGAGTGTGCAGGCCCTTTTTCAAGCGCAGTAGCTTTATTTGACTCATAATCTACGTACATGGCTGTAATAAAGTTTTGGATAATTACAAACCCAAGACCTATAGCATGCTCCGCACGGTCAAAGTAACCGTAAGAATCAGGATCAATTTCCATTCTAGATAAATTTGATAAATCGTTAATTTTGCTATCAACTGTGTTCAGCAAGTCTTCAGCAAAATTCTGCTCAAAACCAAGGCGCCAATGAGTATTAATTATTTTGTTAGACGTACATTTCATAATGGCACATGATCAGTTGGAAGTTCTTGAGGTTCAATTTTATCAAGATCAATACCAAACAATAGCATGACAGATTTATAAGCAGATCGGAAGAGCACACGTCTGAACTCCAGTCACACTGATATATCTCGTATGCCGTCTTCTGCTTGAAAAAAAAAAAAAAAAAAAAAAAACAGAAAAAAAAAAAAAAAAGAAGAAAAAAAAGAAGAAAGAAAGAAAGAAAAAAAAAAAAAAAAGAAGAACACAAAAAAAAAAAAAACAGATGTACAGTACAAAGGAAGAAAAATAAAGAAGAAGAAGTAATAATATA
>CAJVYT010000130.1 GCA_913009765.1 uncultured candidate division Zixibacteria bacterium | reverse complement strand
TCTTAATTTCAAGTAACGGGCTAATCTCATTTTGCTATATACTTTTCTTTTTTATTTTTTTGTTTTGTTTTTTCTTTTTTTTGTGTTTTTTTTTTTAATGATACGGCGACCACCGAGATCTACACTCTTTCCCTACACGACGCTCTTCCGATCTTGATATGCCGACAGACGTTTCCGAACTTCCACCGCTTATTACGTTTTACCTTCCGTTTTTTGTCCCTGCCTTTGTACTGGTTTTGTTTATGTTCACACCGTTAGGTAAATATTTGGAAGCAAAGAAAAAAGACGATGGGGAAGCTGTGGATGAAGAATAAACAAATATTTCGATGAAATCTGTGCATGGCAGACGTCCTCGTCTGCCTAAATAATAAATAACCAGAAAGCCCTCACATGGAAGGTACAGCATTACTTTTTTACGGATTGATTTTCGGCTCTATCGGAGGCGGATTATTTATGTATGGTCGCAAACAGCGAGCAGTAGTTCCTTTGGTATGTGGAATTGTTCTTGTTCTCATTCCGTATTTTATTTCAAATACATTTTTACTTGTCTCGGTAGGTCTGCTCTTGACTGTAATACCATTTATAATTAAAAAATCATAGATACTTATTTTATAATTTTTGAGAAGAAATATCAAATTTTCACAACTCCTTTCCGGCGAAGCCGGAATCCAGTGCAGAAACATATTGTCTACATATTAAACGCATTTTCTCAATTATACATATAGAATGGAAGAACTTAAAGTATAAGAGAAAATTAATGAACAAAATCACTACAATAATAATAAATAAAAATGGCTTTAAGCCATTTTTTCAGGCAAAGCCATTTCGCTGTAACTCTCTGTGGTGAAGTTGTTTGTCTTGAAAATAATGAGAAAAAACGGGTTTTTAGGTTCCCTTTATATGCGAAACGAACCCATTTGCAACCGACCCTTTGACTCCACCTGGGGGGTTATTGATAAACCTCTTATCTTGGAACATACTTCGATTCCGCTCAGTATGACAAATTATATGTTGTTGTGTTTCAAGTCACCCTGAGCGGAGTCGAAGGGTCTTGAAACACATGTTGGACTTTTTCAACAAGCCCTTTAGCTGGAATGACATTCTTTTAAGAGTCGGTTTAGGTTTGTTTTTAAAAATTATAATAGGCAAAGTCTATAAAAACCATCCCACAACCCAAAATATTTGTGTATATTAGCAAACTATGACAACGAAGCAGAAAAAAATATCAGTTCAGACTCTCGGGTGTCGACTGAACCAATACGAATCCGAAAAAATCGCCGCCCAGCTTTATCCCTACGGCTTCAAGCGGGCAAAACAGACCGAACCGGCTGATATTTATATTATCAATACCTGTACTGTGACCCATAAAGCCGATGCCGATTGTCGGGCGATGATTCGCAGAGCCTCCCGTCAAAACCCAAATTCTAAAATTGTTGTCACCGGATGTTATGTTGATAATGACCCTGCATTAATAGAGGGAATGGAAGCGGTCGATTTGATTGTCAACAATGCCCAAAAAGATGATATTGCCAATATAGTCCCCAATAAATTTCCTGACCTGTTTACCGAAGAGCCGGACAAAAGTTGTTCAACGATGGTCACTGATTTTTTTGACCATAATAGAGCATGGCTGAAAATTTCCGATGGGTGCAATCAATGGTGTTCGTTTTGTATTATTCCGACTGTGCGGGGGAGAATTAAAAATCGTTCGGCAATAGATATTATTGATGAAATAAATATGCTTGTAGAAAACGGATACAAAGAAGTTGTTTTAACGGCAGTACATATTGGGCATTATAAAAACAACCAAGAACCGCGTATGAAAAATCTGACGGCTCTTTGTAAGTTTATAATGTCAGAAACAGATTTATACAGACTGAGGGTATCCTCGATAGAACCACAAACAGTTCGGGATGATTTTATTGAGATGTATGCCGGCTCAAACGGTCGTATTTGCAGACACATGCATCTTCCTCTGCAGGCGGGTTCATCTCAAATTCTTAAAAAAATGCTGCGACCCTACGACCAAAACAGGTATATCAACCGAGCCGAACTTCTCAAAAAAGCGGTTCCGAATACTATTATAGGTGCTGATATTATTGTCGGGTTTCCGGGTGAAACCGATGAAGATTTTATGCGGACTGCCGGACTTGTCGAATCTGGTTTGATTGATTACCTGCATGTATTCAGTTATTCCGACCGTGAGGGAACTCCCGCATCAAAAATGTCTGATAAAATCGACCCTCGTGTTATAAAAGAGCGGAATTCTTATTTGACCCGTATTTCTCATTCAATCAAAGAGAAGGCATTAAAACGACAGATTGGAGAAACACTTGATGTTATTTCAGAGCATAAATTGCAACCCGATGGGCATTATTTTGGTGTTTCCGACAACTATTTGAAAGTCAAACTGCCAAATTCGATAACGCCTGATAAATCCATACATAAAGTCAAGATAACAGCATCGCACCAAGACTATATTGAGGGCGATATAGTTTAGCTGTTAGTATAATGTCTTTTCAAGACTCTTCGACTCCGCTCAGGGTGACTTGAAAAGACAACAACTTATAATTTGTCATACTGAGCGGAGTCGAAGTATGATTCCATTTTCTCAATTTTGACTCATTTCTTCCGTTGTAACCGGAAAATAATTCCAATTATCAATATTTATTTACATTGTTGTTATCTCACCAATATCCTATAACAGCGTATAGTTCAATAGGTTAAAGTTGCTGTTTTTAGTTTTGGCATGCCTCCTGCTTTACTGAAAGATGAGAAATTAGATGAAATACAAATTTTTGGATAAAAAATGTCAGAAGATAAGAAAAAAGAAGAGACTACGCCAGAATCAACTGATGCGAAAGCAACAGAAGTAACAAAGCCCAAGAGTAATTTGATTAGTTATATCATTTATGCGGTTTCCGGTTTGGTTCTAATCGGCGGTATCGCATTTGGGGTCGCATTTATGCTGAAAGATTCTCCAAAAGCTGATGCCGAGCAATCTGCTGAAGTTGCTGATTCTGCTCATGTTGAGAAAAAATCAGAAGAACACGCATCTAATAAATATGCATCAAAAGATGAGCATGCTACTCAAGAAAATAATAGTCATGCTGTTGAAACAAAACGTGACGATAATTTAGAAATTTCAAAGGAAGATTTCTATGATGCCGGCGATGAAGAGTTTGACTCAAAAGCAATTGAAAAGATTGTAGATAACTTAGTAACTTTAGAATACAAGCCAACCGATTCAGAGTTACGTGAAGAAGATAATTCTTCGGTTGAAGATTCACTTGCTCAAATGAGCTGGATTGAAAAAGAAAAACTTGCCATTGAAACAAGAAAAAAAGAATTAGATATTCGTGAAAAAGAACTGAATAAAATAGAAAAATCAGTAGATTCAAAAATTATTCGTATTGAACAAGCCGAATCAAGCCGTACAAGTCAGCTTGCGAAACTATACGACGGTATGGATTCTCGGGCAGTAGCAAAACTAATGATGAATTTAGATGATAATACTGTTGTAGCAATTCTTCCGAGAATGAAAAGTAAAAACGCCGCTTTGGTATTACAAATATTACCGTCAAAACGGGCGGCTGCACTTTCTAAACAGATGATAACGATAGCAGATAAATAAAAATGACTGAAAACACGCTAAACATATTTGATCTTATGCAAGGCTCTTCAAACAAGGCAGAAGCCGGACAGTTTGGGATGCTTGGATCTATTGGTCAAAAAGATGTACTCAATACTGATCAGCAAGAAGTATCATTTGATATGATTTTTGGAAGTATGTTAGCCTCGCTTTCACCTGAACAAAGCGGTCAAAATGAAACTCTGTTACAAGAGATTCCTGCTCAAGAGAATTTAGTACAAGAGAATCAGACTATTCCACAGTTGTCTACGTTAGACTCACAAGTTGGCAATACAGAACAAATAAAAGTAGATGAAAATGTTTTAGCATTTAATAAAGAACTTGATGCGTTAATATCACAAAATATGCCGTTACAAAATGTGAATATAAAAGATATACTTGCTCAACAAGATACAGATCTCCAAAACGGTCAATTTGAAGTTATTTCCAAAGAAGTTGTTGATTCCAAAGTTGCATTGACGATTGAAAACCCAAACGGCAAACAACTAACAATTTCATTACCGATTGAATCTTTACAAAATCTAAAAAGTAACGGCACTTCTCAACGGGTAACGCTTGAAGATTCATATTACAAAAAAGAATTAGAAACGTTACTTCAAAAAGTAGATGTAAAACAGATAGAAATAAAATCACCGGAGACAAACGCAGTACAGTCAGCATTTAAGCCGGTTGAAATAAGTATTATCGGTGAGCAGAATTCTGCTGTTGTGACATTAAAAGCATCGTTAAAGAAAAATCAGATAAAAATTAAAGAGTTAAAATCTCAACCGGTAAATCAAAAAGCTGCCGTGCTTGATGAGAGCGGTGTTTTTGATGAAAAAATTATTGTAAATAATAATCAATCTGATAAGCTAATTGAAAAAGCATCTTTTGATACTAAAGGGCAAGTTGCCAAGAGTAAACAAAATATTTCTCAGCAGATAGGTTCTCAGGTAAAAAGTGATGTTTTAAATCAACCTGTAGAACGAACAGATTCAGTCATGTATTCCTATAATACGGATAAAATTGACAGAGCTGCTGTAAAAGAAAATATGCAAAATGTTCGCATGCAGCTTCCTGAAAATATAAATTCGGCATTGCGTCCCAATGGTCAAGCTGTTGTGATTAAAATGAATCCTGAAAATCTTGGACCGGCAAAATTGAGTTTATCTTTTTCCGGTGGAAAACTTCGGGCAAAATTGTCAGTAACTTCATTGAATGCAAAACATGTTTTGGATCATTCGCTAAATCGTTTGGTTGACCAACTTCACAAGATAGATATTAATGTAGATAAATTTGATGTAACTCTTGACCAAAACCAAAATAAAAACGAACAGTTTAACCAACAGCAGCAATGGCAGAGAAAAATGTCTTATAAAAATATTGATTTAGAACAATTTAATCAAAACGAATTAGAACAAACAGTTCAACAACCGATACTGTCTGCTGCTCAGCAGGTTTTATCCGGTTCAGTGAACTATTTAGCTTAGGAGTGAATTATGGGATTTATATCGCCAATAGCGACTGATACTAATGGAGTAGCAAAACAAACTGGGTCACAGCAAGAGCTAGGTAAAGATGATTTTTTGGAGTTGCTTATGGCACAGCTGCAAAATCAGGATCCGTTAGAGCCGATGTCAAATGAAGAGTCGATAGCACAGTTAGCTCAGTTCTCTACTCTTGAACAGATGAACAATATTGCTGATGGTATAGATAAATCAAATGATTTAGATTTTCTCCAAATGCAGTCTTTAAATAATGTGATGGCATCCGGTTTAATTGGTAAAGATGCTAAAGCAAGCTATAATGGAATATTTTTTGACCATGAAAAACCTGCGGTAATAAATTATAATCTTTCAACCAATGTTGATACGGTTGAATTTAAAATTACCGATTCTACCGGTAAGACAGTTGCTACTCTCAAACAGGATAATTTGGATGCCGGTGTTAATTCAATAGAATGGGATGGCACGGATAATTCCGGCAATAGAGTTGACGAAGGGTACTATACAATTGAAGCGACTGCATCAATGGCTGATGGCACTACTTTTACTCCAAACTTATCATTAGTCGGAACAGTTGAATCGGTTATCTATCGTGATGGCGGAGCATTCTTACGTATCCAAGGAACAGAGATTCCTTTAGGCTCTGTTTCAGCAGTTGGTGAACGGGGTGCTTTTGATATTGATACCAATGATGACGGTGGAAATTAGAAAGCACATTTGAAGGAAAATAAGATGAGTATAGGAAATGGTATGAAAATAAGTAATTATCAACGTCCAATCAACTTGATTGAGATTGCTAACAGAGATAAACCGTCTGATAAATTACAACAAACAGGTGAGAAATCATTTAAAGAGATGTTTTCTCAAGAGTTAGCCGGTGATCGTAATATATCATTTTCTAAACACGCTTCACAACGCCTGTATTCAAGAGGAATAGAATTAGGTGCTGATAAATTAAATGCAATTGCCGATGCGGTTGATAAAGCATCTGCAAAAGGTTCCAAAGAAACACTTATACTTTCAGATGACACCGCATTTGTTGTTTCTGTTGATAACAGAACAATTATTACAGCATTTGATAAAGAGAATTTACGTGAAGGTGTAGTAACATCAATAGATTCAGCAGTGATTATATAATGAAAAAACAAAACAACAATATAACTAATAATTTAATTCCGGAATTGGACTCCATTTTGATGGAGAAGTTCCGGTTACCCTCAAGGAGGTAACCTAATTATGATGGCTTCACTATTTGCCGGCGTGTCCGGACTGAAAAACCACCAGGTACGTATGAATGTAATTGGTAACAACATCGCAAATATTAATACTATTGGCTATAAAGCCAGTCGTGTTAATTTTCAAGAAGCACTGGTACAAACTTTTAGAGGTGCCGGTCGTCCATCGGCAATATCGGGTGGTACCAATCCGGTTCAACTTGGTTTAGGTATGCAGGTAGCATCAATTGATACTTTGTTCCAGCAAGGTGGCTTGGAAACAACCGGTCAAATTACCGATTTGGCTATTCAAGGCTCAGGATTTTTTGTTCTTGGTGATACAGCAGGTAACAAATTTTATACTCGTGCGGGGGCATTTGGATTTGATTCTAATTCAAACTTAGTAGACCCTGCCACGGGAATGTTTGTGCTTGGGAAAAATGCTGATTCTTCAGGAATGATACCGTCACTTGCTACAACCGGTCCTATAACAATTCCATTTGGACAGCAGGACCCTGCACGTTCTACAGAAGAAATTACTCTTTCAAATAATATTAATGCATCAGCTACAACAGCAAAACCAACACTTCTGTCATCCGGAACTTCCGGAGTGACAAATGTCGGTCAAGCACTTGCTGACGATGGTGTTGGTGGTACTCATACAATCACAATAGTAGGTTCTCAATCATTACAAGAGACGTTGGTTGGTACTCATGATACGACAGCATTCCCCGGTTTTTTGACAACCGGAACGAAAATGTCTGATTTAGGTGTGACTGATTTTTCAAATATGACTATTACAATTGATGGAACAAGAACAGCTGATATTAATATCAACGACGGCGATACAACTGTTGGTGATATTCTTACTCAGATTAATGACCAAGACGGTTTAAAAGCGACAATCAATGAAATTACAGGTGAAATTGATATCGTTCGCGAATATGCCGGTGACCCATCATTGTATAATGTTGAAATTTCAGCAGGAGCTGCCGGTAATGTTGCAACACAAGTTTTTGGTGCGGCAATCGGTGCAACAGTTCAATCAGCAGGCGGAGCGGCATCTACTTTTGTTGCAACTGACAACTTTGTTCCGACACATGGTTCCGGTGCAGCAGCAGGTCCATTTGTTACAGATTTATCGTTAGAAATTGACCCCTCTACCGGTTTAGTTATGGGGTTAACGGGTATAGGTGGTGGAGGAGTAGAGTTACTGACCGATTCTGTAACAGGTCTGCAAGCTACTGATCCTGATGGTTCTGGAGCTATTCCTGATGACCCGCTTGTAATAGAAACTGCTGACACATCGCATTCTACGTCTATTGCGGTTTTTGATTCATTAGGAGCAAAACATGTACTGTCACTTGAGTTTTTTAAATCAGGATTAGATAACAGATGGGAATGGGAAGCTTCTTCTTTAGACGGTGAAACTATTACTTCAGGTCAATCGGGGTATGTACAGTTTAATGATGATGCATCTTTAAACTCATTTTCTTATAACGGTGGTGCGACAGCAATGACAATTGACCCGGGCAATGGTGCCGAAACAATTTCTTTGAATGTCAATGCCGGTACACCAAATGGATTTGACGGTCTGACAGGGTTTGAATCGTCAGCACATACCGCATCTATTATTTCTCAAGACGGGTATGGTCTTGGTCTGCTTGAAAAAATAGCAATCGACCAAGTTGGTAATATTTCCGGTTTCTTCTCAAATGGTGTTACTCGAGTATTGGCACAAATTTCACTTGCTGACTTTTCAAACCAAGCCGGTTTGCGTAAGGCAGGACTTTCTCGTTACCAAGCATCAGCAAACTCGGGTGAAGCAATTGAAGGTATCGCAGGTTCTACTGTTTCCGGATTAATTTCATCCGGTGCTTTAGAAGCATCATCTGTAGATATAGCGCAAGAGTTTACCAGTATGATTACCGCTCAACGTGGGTTTCAGGCTAACTCTCGAATTATAACTACATCTGACAGTATGCTTGATGAATTAGTAAATATTAAAAGGTAGTAAATAAATGATAACAGTTACCAGATTAAATGATTCTAAACTTGTTATAAACTCAGACCTCATTGAGTTTGTGGAAGCGATTCCGGACACAATTATTTCTCTTACCACCGGTAAGAAAATAATGGTCAAAGAATCAACCGATACAATCATTAATTTGGTAGCAGAATTTAGAAAAAAAGTTAGCAGTATCCGAATTAATAATTCGGATACTCAAGCTGTCTCCAACGGGAGTAACTAATGGCTGATGAAGATAAAACAGTAATAGAGGGTGGAACGACCCCTGCAGAAGAACCTAAGAAAAAAGGTGGGAATAAACTTATCTTATTCGGAGGTATTGGAGTAGGTGCAATTGTTATCGGTGTTGCTCTTGCCTTATTTGTGATTAAACCGATGATGGCTGAGTCACCTCAGGGTGCTGAAGGTGATGCAACGTCACAAACAGAGAAAAAACATGAAGAGAAAAAAGACAAGCAGCCGATGGTTGATGAAAAAGGCAATGAAGTTTCATCGTTAATTTATGCGATGGAAAATATTGTTGTAAATCCGGCAGGTACCGGCGGGTCACGTTTTTTATCTGTTTCTTTTGGATTTGAACTTGAATCTATGGAATTACAGGAAGAGTTTATACGCAAAGATCCGATTATTCGTGATGCGTTGATTACCATCCTGTCTTCTAAAACAGTTGCTGAATTAACAGATGCCAAACAAAAAGAGATAGTACGCTATCAGATTAAAAAGCGGTTATCTAAACTTATGCATACCGAAGATTTAGCCGGTGTGTATTACACAGACTTTGTATTACAATAAAGGATTTGTATTGTGGCAAAAATTCTTTCACAAGATGAAATAGATGCTCTACTCACGACCGTATCAACCGGTGATGATGTAATAGATGACGATAGTTTTGATGATGATAAAATGCGGTCTGTTATCGCATACGATTTTAAGCATCCTAATAGAGTTTCTAAAGATCAGATTAGAACAATTGAAAATATGCATGATAACTTTGCCGGTCATTATGCCTCAACATTGTCAGCAATTATGCGAACAATTGTTGATGTTGACTTGGTGTCAGTTGATCAGATTACATATTCAGAATTTATTATGTCACTGGTGACACCGTCGTGTACATATACTTTTGGTGCTGATCCGCTTGATGCTGTTAACTTAGTCGATTTTAATCCAACTTTAACATTTGCATTTATTGACAGAATGTTTGGTGGTAACGGTAAAATTTTAGAGACAGAACGGGAACTTACAGGAATTGAAAAATCTGTTATGGCTCGACTTGTGAATAAGCTGTACCATGATTTAGAACGGTCTTGGGAAAATATTGTTCAGATAGATATTGATCAAAAAAGTTACGAGACCAATCCGCAGTTTATACAAATTGTGCCACCGGGTGAAACGGTTGTTGTTGTCTCATTTCAAATAAAACTGTTTCAATCAACAGGATTGTTAACGGTCTGTTATCCGTATGTTGCTCTTGAACCAATTATTACAAAACTTTCAGCACAAAACTGGATCGATGCCACAAAAAAGAAAAATCTCGATGCTGATAGAGTTTTGAATCTATTCAATTTGCAAAAAGTAAATACTGATATTTCAGCTGTTCTATTAGATACTGATATTAAAGTTCGGGATTTTTTAAATCTTCGGATTGGTGATATTATACCGTCTGAGAAAAAAAGTTCAGAACCTATTGACATATATGTCAACCATCGAAAAAAATATATAGGAAATCCGGGGCTTTCAGGCAAAAAGAAAGCTGTACAAGTTTTAGAATATTTTGAAGAAGGTGAACCGGATTATAGTGAAAAAGAAAAGAAGGATATAGATATGGAGGTCACAGCATAATGACTGACGAAAAAGATATTAATAACCCTGAGAATCTTGAAGAGTCTCAAGCTGAAAACGAACAACAGGATGTTGCCGTTGAGGCAGCTTCTGGTGAGGTCTCTAGTGAGGCTTCTGATGAGGCAGCTTCTGGTGAGGTCTCTAGTGAGGCTTCTGATGAGGCAGCTTCTGGTGAGGTCTCTAGTGAGGCTTCTGATGAGGCAGCT
>CAJVYT010000129.1 GCA_913009765.1 uncultured candidate division Zixibacteria bacterium | reverse complement strand
CTTGTTGATAAACCTATTAATGCGTCGTCGGGAACCCTTTCCCGACGATTAAGCAGTCAGGAAAGGGTTCCTGACTGCTCAAGTTGAGATAATTTAGACTTTTTCAACAAGCCGCAAGCGGATGGGACACCCGTGCTTCGATTAAAATGCAGAAAGCAGTTGGAGGGAAAAAGGTTGATAAGGGGTGTCATATTTTTCCTGAATATATGAGAGAATACACAACAGATATCTATTATGAGACATATATGGTTTATCGCAAAGATTGGTAAAAAGAGCGATAGTACATATAATTGATGTCGGGTTTCTCGACTTTGAAATCTGACGATTTCAAACCAACGGAACACCAACCTACAAGAAATTCATGATTTATTATGTTTAAAATGGGTAGCAGATTCTCTAACCTACCGCTCTCTGTCTTACTCTCTCCCCAACTGCATAACCGTAAAGGTCGTGTTTCCGTATTTACGTTGTTGTAAAATTTCAAATCCATCAAAACAAATATTTTTAGTCTCAGATGTATCGTGTTGACAAAGTATCAGATGCTCATCGGTTACAATAGGATGCTCCCGAAGAGTGAGCAAAGTTTTATCGATAATACCTTTGTACTGCGGTGGAGCAATCATAATTATATCAAATTTTTTTTGCTGTTTTTTCAGTTTTGGAACTGCTTTAAAAACATCATCACACAAACAAGTGAGTCTGTCACCAACTGAGAACCTGTCTGCCTGTTTGTTTATAGAATCGACTAATTGTTTTTCAAGTTCTACACCTGTTGCACTTACTACTCCACGAGAGACAGCTTCAAACAGATATGAACCGGTACCTGAAAACAAATCCAGATAGTGAGCTTCGTGTAAATATGGTTTTAAAAAATCAAAAATTGATTTCCGTAACCGAGTCAGAGGCGGACGGGTGACACCTAAATTCGGTGCTTTGATTGTACGGTTTTTCAGAGTTCCCGCAATAATTTTAAACTCAAAGGAGTTGGTATGTTCTTTTTTATCAGCTTTATTTGTTTTTTTCATAACATCCTAATATTACAATAGTTTTTAACCGATAACAATAATATAATTATTTTGTTGTTTGTTTTATAAAAATAAAATATCATATAGGTAGATAATTATGAAAATTAAAAAAAATAACCAATTTAATGCGATGATTGAAAACTTAGAAGATATGCTTCATAACCAAGGATACAAATCTGTATGCGGAGTTGATGAAGTGGGGCGAGGTCCTTTGGCAGGTCCGGTTGTTGCGGCTGCAGTTATTTTACCACATGCTATTCATATTGAAGGTCTGACAGATTCTAAAAAATTGTCACCTGCAAAACGTGACCGTATTTTTGATGAGATTGCCCAATTAGGTTTGATTTGTGCCATTGGTATTTTGGATAATGAAGATATTGATAAAATAAATATTTTACAGGCATCACTAATGGCAATGAGAAAAGCAGTACATGACTTAAAAGAAAATCCGGATTTTGTTATTGTTGACGGTAACTATCCGATTCCCAAAATTTCTTATCCTCAATATGCTGTTATTGGTGGTGATGCTCTGTGTCAATCTGTTGCGGCAGCATCGGTAGTTGCCAAAGTTACCCGTGATAGAATTATGGATCGCTATCAAGCACTCTATCCGTCATTTTCGTTTGCCAAACACAAAGGGTATCCAACCGCTGCCCATATAGCTGAATTAAAAGAACATGGTCCGACAGATATTCATCGGAAAACTTTTAAGCCGGTAGCAGAACTGTTAAATCAGTATGCCCTCTTCTAATCAAAAAAAAAGTTATACAAAAGAAAACAGAGCAAAGGGTAAAGAGTATGAAAAACTTGCCGGAGAATATTTTGCACAAAACGGGTATAAAATTTTAGAGAAAAACTGGCAGGCAGGTCGTAAAGAAATTGACCTTATAGTTACAAAAGAAAATCTGATAATTTTTGTCGAAGTAAAATCGGCATCATCAAAAAAATTCGGACATCCCTCAGAACGAGTTGATCAAAAAAAAATAAAAAATCTATCCGATGCTGCCAATCAATATATTTTGGTTCACAATTTAACAAATATAGATATGCGTTTTGATGTTATTACGTTTATAGAGGGTACATTAGAACATTATGAAAATGCTTTTGATGTAGCCGAATAACTACTGCTTTTTGTATTTTTTTACCATCTAAATACATATTAAAGATTTATACCAAAATAGCCGTTATTAATAGATATGGACATTAAAAAGATAAATCAATATGAAGCGTTTCATAAAATCGGCGAATCAGGATTATCTGTCATCTATAAAGCGTACGATACCGAAAAACAGATACAAGTATCAGTAAAACAGCTCAAACCATCTGTTGCTGTTACGCGTGATTTGCATAAACTAAAAGCATATATTGGGTTAGAGCATCCAAATCTTTGTACTGTACATTCTGTTGAAGAACATGAGGAATCAATTGTTGTTGTCTCTGACTATATTGACGGAACATCATTACAAAAATTATTAGTTAATTCAGAATTCCATGAAGAAAATCTTTTAGATCTACTTCTTCAGATAAGTAATGCTCTTTCGGTATTACACAAAAAGAATTTACCTCATGGAAATTTGAAACCTTCAAATATTCTTATAACTAAAAACAGTCAGGCAATTTTGACTGATGCCGGACTCTCTCCATTTGAAAATTTCCAAAACAGTCCCGAATTTATAGCTCCATATGAAGCTTATCATTATCTATCTCCCGAGCAGATTAAAAATGAAGCGGTAGGTTGTCAGACAGATTTTTTTGCAATCGGTGTTATTGCTTATCGTATTTTGTTCGGACGGCTTCCTTTTGATGGGAAGAATGAAGATGAACTGATAAAGTCTATTCTTTTCTATCAGCCTCAATTTTCGGAATTAAATTCGGATTCATTTCATAGGATTAATGCATTGCTACTTGGAAAACTGCTTGCAAAAGACCAAAAAGACAGATTTGTTAATACCTTTGAGCTGAAAGCAACATTACAAGAAATAAAATTAATTGAGCAAAATAATAAAGAATTCCTGTATTATGAGCAGACACCGTCTAACCCACGTAAGTATCTGACTCTAAGTGTGTTGGCAGTGCTGGTCGCTATTCTTTGGCTGGTTGCATCTATTCCCCACTAATGATTATATCGTAAATTTCACAATTCTATCACATTTACTAAAAAATTATTTACCTTATTGAGAAAATGAAGTATGTTGCGAGGTAGATAAAAAATATAAAATAATGGTAGAAAATGAAAATTAAGCATAACGATGAAACGATAGCTATCAAGCCGGATTTACCGGTTATTCCTTTACGAGATGTTGTTGTTTTTCCACATATGATATACCCTTTGTTGATAGGTCGTAATTTTACGATCAATGCTTTGCAGGAAGCGATGTCTGAAGATAAGCACATTTTACTCCTTTCCCAAAAAGAAGCATCTGTCGATAAACCAAAACAGGATGATCTTTACTCGGTAGGTGTCGTTGCAAGAATTTTGCAAGTGATGAAAATGCCAAACGGTACTTTCAAAGTTTTAGTCGAAGGACTTATTCGTGCGAAAGTTGAAAATATAAACAAAAAGAATAAATATTTCTTTGCTCAAACCAAAATTATAACTTTCGATTCTAAAACTCAGGATAGAGAGACCGAAGCATTATGCCGAGCGGTTTCAGAACAATTTTCAGAATATATACGTCTGAACCGTCGGGTACCGGACGAAGTTTTAGTAACACTTGCATCTATAAATGAGTATCAGCAAAAATCAGATACAATAGCTACTCATATTTTACAGAAGATTGAAACCAAACAATCAATTTTAGAAGAATTTGATGTAAAATCACAATTTGTTATTCTTTCTGATATCTTAAATGAAGAAATAGAAATCTTGAAAATTGAACAGGAGATTGATGGTACTGTTCGTGAATCTATGACTCAATCACAACGTGAATTTTATCTGCAGCAGCAGTTAAAAGTTATTAAAGATGAGCTTGGACAGCATGATGAACCGACTGCAGAGGTCGATGATATTTATGCAAAACTTGAAAGTTATGATTACCCTGTAGAAGTAAAAAATAAAGCTGAAGAAGAACTTAAAAAGCTTTCTAAGATGCACCCATATTCAGCCGAAGCAGGGGTGGTGCGTTCTTATCTTGATTGGCTTATAGGGATCCCGTGGAACAAACCGACTAAAGATAGAATCAATTTTAAAGATGTGAAAGCTATTTTAGATGCTGACCACTATGGATTAGATAAACCTAAAAGCAGAATAGTCGAACATTTGGCAATTATCAGGTTAGCAGGAAAAGTGAAAGGTCCTATTCTTTGTTTGGTAGGTCCTCCGGGAGTTGGGAAAACATCTGTCGGTCGTTCAATTGCCAATGCTATGAACCGCAAATTTGTTCGTATGTCTTTAGGCGGGGTACATGATGAGGCTGAAATAAGAGGACACCGCAGAACATATATTGGTGCTTTACCGGGGAGAATTATTCAATCATTGAAAAAAGCAGATTCGTCAAACCCGGTCTTTCTTTTAGATGAAATAGATAAAATCGGTAAAGATTTTCGTGGCGATCCTGCCTCGGCACTTCTTGAGGTTTTAGACCCTGAGCAGAACTCTACGTTTACTGATAATTATTTAGAAGTTGAGTATGATTTATCCGATACACTGTTTATAACAACAGCAAATTCGATAGCATCTATACCCGCACCATTACGAGACAGGATGGAGATAATCACTCTCCCCGGGTATCTTGATTTTGAAAAACTCGCTATTGCCAAAAATTTTCTTTTACCTAAACTTTACAAAGAACTTGGGCTAACTAAAATAGTAATAACATTTCAAGATGATGCATTATATGAAATTATCCGAAGCTACACCCGAGAATCAGGGGTGCGTGAATTGGAACGTCAGATTGGTGCTGTCTTAAGAAAAATTGTTGTTGAAATTGCCTCAGGTAAAAAAACAAAAAAGATTACTCTCACAAAAAATAAAGTACACAAAGCGTTGGGTGCTCCAAAATTTGTTGATTCAAATATAAAACCTACACCGACTATCGGTTATGCTGTCGGACTTGCATGGACTGTTGTCGGTGGAGAGACTCTTCCGGTGGAAGTTGTCCCGATGTATGGGAAATCAAAACTGACTTTAACCGGTTCACTTGGTGATGTCATGCAGGAGTCAGCAGTTGCAGCTCTTTCTTATATTCGTAAAAATCGAGAGCAGTTTGGTTTGACAAAAGATTTTTATGACAAGGTTGAACTGCATGTACATATTCCCGAAGGAGCAGTACCAAAAGACGGACCGTCTGCCGGAGTGACACTTATTACCGCACTGCTTTCATCGTTGGTTTCTATTCCGATTCGTACAGATATTGCTATGACAGGCGAGATAACTTTAACCGGTGATGTGTTGGCTATTGGCGGACTGAATGAAAAACTGCTTGCCGCCAAGCGAAACGGAATATCTGAAATTATTTTACCATATCAAAATAAAAAAGATGTCAAAGAACTTCCTGCTGATTTACTTGAGGGACTAACGCTTCATTATGTCAAACAGGTCAAAGAAGTTCTGCAGATTGCTATGGTAGAATCACCGTATGTGAAAAGAAAAATATCCCGACCGGTTGAAAACCGTCCGAGATTATAGATATAATATAAGCAAATTTGGAAAAAAGATATACATACTGTTGAAAAACTTAGACGTTAAATTTATCGTTTCTTTTTATAAATTAAATCAACTACCCAAAGATTCTCTACCCCAAATCGCTTTTGCAGGGCGTTCAAATGTCGGGAAATCTTCGTTGTTGAATAAAATAACCGGTCATAAAAAAGCTGCCAAAGTTTCCCAAACGCCGGGGAAAACAAGATCCCTCAATTTCTTTTTAATCAATGAACAATTCTATTTTGTTGATTTACCCGGTTATGGATATGCCAAGGTTTCAAAAGTCGAACGGGAATCATGGGGACAGCTGATTGAAGATTATTTGGTTTCCTCTCAAAATTTAGCCGGTTTGATGCTGCTGCTTGACTGCAGAAGAGACCCAAATCAAGAAGATGAGGAGCTTATTCATTGGCTTGGAGAAAAAGAACTTCCCTGTATGGCAATTATTACCAAAACCGATAAAATTACGCGTGACAAAACAAACCGCAAAGTGAGACAAATTGAAAATGCGTATGGCATAACAGCGATGCCGTTTTCAACTGTCAAAGGAACCGGTAAAGACCAGGTTCTGCAAGCAATCTTTTCTTTAGTAAATGTGAAAAAATGAACCTTACATATAAAGATGAACATGGGAAAAAACAGAATTATTGTTGGATGTCAGTGGGGCGATGAGGGAAAAGGCAAAATTGTCGATTTGCTTGCTGCCGATGCTGATATTATTGCTCGTTTTCAAGGCGGTGCAAACGCCGGTCATACTATTATTGTCGAAGACAAAAAGTATGTTCTGCATTTAATTCCATCGGGAATTATTCATCCCGGAAAAATTTGTGTGATTGGAAATGGTGTTGTCTTGGACCCTTTTGGATTCAAAGAAGAACTCGATTTTCTCACCGAACAGGGAATCGACTATAAAGGAAGGCTCTTTATTTCAGCAGCGGCAAACCTTGTTCTGCCGTATCATAAAATGATTGATGCTGTCGAAGAGAACAGCCGCGGGACTTCATCGATTGGTACAACCAAACGAGGAATAGGTCCTGCCTATGTTGATAAAGTGGCTCGTCATGGTATTCGTATTGCAGATATTTTTTCACCTGACAGACTCAAAAAACGTCTTGAGTACCAAAAAGAAATCAAAGCAAAATATTTTACCGGTTCAACAGATGAACGGACTGATATTGATAGAACATTTAATGATCTGATGGCAATGGCTGACCTATTTAAAGAGCTTGCTGTTGATGCTTCGCTTTTGCTGCATAATGCTTATAAAGAGAACAAAACGATTCTCTTTGAAGGAGCTCAGGGGTCTATGCTTGATGTTGATTTGGGTACCTATCCGTATGCAACATCATCAAATACAACCTCCGGCGGTGCATTTACCGGATTAGGCATGGGTCCTAAAATGGTTGATGAAGTGGTTGGAATTGTCAAAGCATATACTACCAGAGTAGGTGCCGGACCGTTTCCGACTGAACTTATTGATGAATCGGGTGAAGAACTCCGTCGTAAAGGTGATGAGTTCGGTGCTACTACCGGGCGACCTCGCAGATGCGGCTGGCTCGATTTGGTACAGCTTCGACATGCTGTGAGAATAAGCGGTGTTGATTCGGTTGCTATCACCAAACTTGATGTATTAGACGGTATGGATGAAATTGAGGTGTGCGTCGGTTATGAACTTGACGGCAAAACACTTCAAGAAGTGCCGCTTGATTTAGCTGAGTTGAACTATGTTAAACCGATATATAGAACATTTCCGGGATGGTCTGATGCCACCACAGGTAAAGTGAAGTTTGAAGAGTTGCCGGAAAATGCTCAAAAATATTTGAATTATATAGTTGCAGATTTAGATGTTAAAATTTGTATAATATCAACCGGTGCAAAAAGAAAAGAAACTATCAAGGTATTGATATAATAACAAAAAGGATAAACAATGAAAAAAGTAATCTTAACCCTCACTGCTCTATTTGTCTGTTCGGCAGTTGCCTTTGCCGGTGATTCAACCGAATACAAACACAAAATGGACTCTACAATGCACAAAACGAAGCACAAAATGGAAATGAAGAAAGATACAACAGAACACAAAATGAAAATGGATACAACAGAACACAAAATGAAAATGGATACAACAGAACACAAAATGAAAATGGATACAACAGAACACAAAATGAAAATGAAAGCTCCAAAGATTATAACAACTAAATCCGGTTTGCAGTATTTTGATACGAAAATTGGTGATGGTGCCGAGGCAAAAAAAGGTTCTCAAATTGAAGTTCACTATACCGGATGGTTATATATTGACGGTAAAAAAGGTAACAAATTCGACAGCTCTGTAGACCGGGGTACTCCTATTGCTTTTAGACTTGGTGCCGGACGGATGATTCGCGGATGGGATGAAGGGCTTGTTGGAGTAAAAGTCGGCGGTAAACGTACTCTTATTATTCCGCCGGATTTAGGTTACGGCAAAGCAGGTCGACCACCAGTCATTCCTGCAAACACTTACATGATTTTTGAATGTGAAATGATGAGCGTTAAGTAAATATATTTTATGATTTAGACAGGTCAAAGAGGCTGTGTCGCAATACAAAATATTAGTTCACAAACCCGCTTTGCGTGTTCAGGAACTAACATAACATGGCGAAAATTCGTATTTAGACACAGCCTCAAAGTTCTGTCATCAGTAGGGAACAGATTTTTCTGTTCCCTTTTTTTGTTTAGGTTTGATAACTGATATGCGTGCCATAAAAAAAGCCTCCTTATATATAGGGAGGCTTTCAGAAACGTACCGTGTAGATACTTTCACAAGAGTACAAATGCGTATATCTGCCACTCTTAATTGATAAAATCTTTGAAACAAGTACTAAGTAAATATGTTCATCTCATTTGTAATCTTTTTTAGACCGGTTCGTAAGGTACATGCTCTACTGTTTTCAGTTTTTTACGTCCGGGGTATTTTGTTGACGGAATAAAGAAATCGACACCTTCACGTCGTCTCATCCGAACAGTATAATCCTGACATCCTTGGCAGCGGGAAATTTTACCGGCTAACTCTTTTTTAATCCGACGACGTTTCTTATGAGTAGGGGCGTACACAGCTTTACCAATGATTTTGTATCCTTTTTGCGGATTGTCTCTATCGTAGAATTCAACACCATTTTCTACTTCATTAGAATTCTCTTTGTAGAGAGTTGCTCCGGGGCATTCTATAAAGATATATCCATCATCATACGTCTCATCTTCAAATAAATGAGTATATTCCAAATTTTTTGAATTACATGCTGTGCAAAGCCAAACACCTTGTTTTTTAATTAGGTCATTATTACAGTTAATACATTTTTTTTCAGCCATTGAAGTAAACCCTTCATTTCTTTGCTGTTTAATACTGATATTCATTGTTTCACAAAGAGTAGTGCAAGAGCTTTGCCAAACTTGTATTTTCGTTATAACTAATACTCATACAATAGCTTAAGTAGATTATTCGAAAGTGTCCTGTTTTGAGAAAACCATATTTTTTATTGGAATTTGCCAATGCTCTATTGGAGATTATCCTTTAAAAATGAGAAATAATGAGCAGAGAGAAACAGTTACAGGGAGCAGTGCTGTAAATGAGTAGGGAGCGAAAAGAGAACCTGCAAACGCCAGCACAATCGATGGAACGACCAAGTATTTTAAAGTCGAAAATGTCAGACGTGCCACTAAAGAAAGTAGAAACAGAGCTAAAGCAGCAGCGACAATATATGATGCATATAATCCGTTTTGCCCAAAGTGTTCCAATATGAAACCTTTGACCGCAAGAAGAATATCACCATATTCGCCCGCTTTGAGAGTGGCTGAATCTACAAAGTTTTTAGCTTGAGTGAGCAAATCAATAGTTTGCATCTTGTTCCTCTTCAAGCGGTTCAATTGTTAACGAAGATTCTCCAACCCGAGTGAGACCTTCCATACGTTTGGTTAAGAAATTTTTAGAGGTAATCCATTTGTGTGAAAGTTCTAAAATTTCATCCTGGTTAACATCTGACTCCCAATCAAACACAACTTGGTCAATGAGATTATCGTTTACTGTTAAATCTTCCATTGTTAGCACAAACTTCACTTTCATAACGTACCGTCCTGTTGTAAAAGGCTATTGTTCACTTTTATTCTTACTTGGTTCTTTTGCAATGCGTATGCCATACTTGGAAGAAATCTACAATGCTTTTGTATACTGTTGTAATACTTGTGGTTATGGCTTAAACTCAAGGTTTAAACATCTTTAGGAATTGTAATAAAAATGATGAGAAGAACAGGAAATATGGGGATAATCCAATATATTATAGTGTTAAAAAATCCCCGCAAGAATTTAATTCTGACGGGGAAATTCGTTTTTACGGATGTAGATCGAGTGTGAAAATAAATCAGTTTTTTCGGTTTGGACCTGACAAATAACTGTATTCTGTTTTTTGTTAGCGAAAAAACAGCAGATATTAGTCAATAATTATTTGCTGATCTGTTTTCTTTTAGAAGTCAAACGTCTTAAATCTCTTTGGCTATCTTTAAGTATTCCAATAACAAAAGATAGTCAAATTTACTCCATATACAATCCTCCATATTGACAGTTAGGTTCGTGCGGAAAGGTATTATATGTCAAGGCGTTGCGAGCAGCTAAATGAGGATTATTTAACTGTATAAATGTGAGGGTGTTATGGGAACACCACGCATATCAATTACATACAATATATTATGCGTAATTCTATAGTCAATAAAAGATGATAAAGCCGCATTTTTTGCGTTTATGGGAGGTGGCAGATGTCCTCTAATGTCATTCCCAACTACTATTCTGCTCTACTTGACAGAACTTAATGATAGCTATATATTTAACCAAACATATTAAAGGAGAGTATATGTTGGGTAAATTGCTAATATTATTATTTCTGATTTTATCTTCATCTAATCTTTACGCTCAACAAGTAGATACACTTTGGACTAGAGCATTTGAAGGGTCATCTTGT
>CAJVYT010000128.1 GCA_913009765.1 uncultured candidate division Zixibacteria bacterium | reverse complement strand
TTCATAATGAAGGGTATGAAAAGAGCTTGAAAAGATATTACTCGTATTATCCGGAAGCCGGGTATGGGCCTTTATTCAGGAAATGGGCAGCGCGCAAAGACAGCACACCGTATAACAGCTGCGGGAATGGATCTGCCATGCGGGTAAGCCCTGTCGGGTTCGCATTTGATACATTAGAAGAAGTGCTCTTGGAAGCGGAAAAAAGCGCTTCTGTTTCCCATAACCATCCGGAGGGTATTAAAGGCGCGCAAGCCACGGCCTCTGCTGTTTTTCTGGCAAAAAAAGGAAAAAGCAAGCAGGAGATCAGAGAATATATTGAGAAAACATTCAAATACGATCTGAACCGGACTTTTGAAGAATTAAGAAAGCACTACACCCACAGCGCCACATGTCAGGGCACAGTGCCCGAGTCTATCATCGTATTCCTGGACTCTGAGAATTATGAAGATGCCATACGAAAGGCAATTTCCATCGGAGGCGACAGCGACACTATAGCGTGCATAACCGGGGGAATTGCCCAGGCTTTTTATAAACATGTACCTGAACATATAGAGAATAAGGTTTTTCAAATCCTGGACGATCGGCTGATCCAGATTGTGAAGGAATTTTCGACTAAATATCCCTTGTAGCTACTTATGATGAGGAAAAGTACTGAGCTTGTCGAAGTAGAAATACTTGATGCCCGATTAATAAAGGTTGTTCATGAATTTATTGCGAAATATTTATGATTTTTAGGCGGGATACAGTACTCTGAAGTGTTAAAAGTGTACCTTCAGGGATGACCCCCATATATATTTATAATCTATTGTATTTAAAGTGTTTTTCATTGTCACTTTGACTATAAGTCAAATAAACTTGACATTGGTCCTTGATTTATGATTAAATAAGCTATTACTTCCCCCGCGAATCGCGGGGTTGTTCTTTGACAACCGATCGTCGCATCAGACAGGTGAGTACAAAGCTCCTTTGCTACTGTGCCTATCTAAGCTCCAGGATGTAATTCCTTTCTGAGGGGGTTTACACTGCCAGCATTAAAATGACAGTTAGACTTCTGCCGTCAGGAATAATCCTTCTTCATCTTCTAATGGATGAAGCTATCACTATGACTCGTCATGAGTCGTATGTGAACTGTTTATCTTTTAAACAGTCAAGTCAGTTTTAAAAACTGACGAAAATGATTAGCGGAAGGACCGCTGAGAACGAAGTAATTTCATTTGAGCTTAGATGGCCGTGGCTGTAAAACTGTCATCTTCCTTTCGCTATTAATCCAGCACAAAAAGGAGGTGAGATAGGGTATGAAGGAGCTTAAAATTAGTATAGTTTTAAAGTTACTCACTGATTCAAGAAAGCATCTGTCTGATTTGCGCAGTTCGGTAGGTCCAGTTACTTTAGAATCCTTGGACAAATTGGAAAATTATCTGAAGGATTTCGACGAGGAGGTTGAAACTGTATCTCAGAAAAAGAGAATTATAAGAAGAGCTGTTGTTGTTCTTTCTCTTGGATTGCTGTTGGCACTAGACAGGCTCCTTTCAGAGCTTGTGCCACAAGCGGTCACTTTGATCAGTCAAATCTTCATAAAGTAACGCCGTTAATTTTTTTTAAATCAAGTGAATTTATATAGATACAACAGGACAAATCAATGAAACTTGGGCAGTTAATTAAAACCCTACGAATAAGTTGTGGGATTTCACAAATAGACCTTTCAGAGAAACTGGGTATATCCTCAAATTATTTATGTCTTATAGAAACTAGTAAACGTATTCCGAGTTCTGACTTAATTGTTCGCATTGCTAAAGAATTTAATGTATCTAGAGACGCTCTCGATTTCTTATCTACCGATGTTCCTGTAGAATTCGACAATAAAAACTCGGCAAAATATCTGACGCTACAGGAAAATATTGCTGCTTTACTGTTATTTCAAAGAAGAAAAATAGCGTGAACCACCCCCTTTTTCCTGTCAACAGTATCGCTGAATTAGCAAACCTTCTCAGTGTGTCAGAGAACGACCTTTGGTATTTAGCCAATAACCCTAATAAACTGTATACCACATGGAATGAGCCAAAATCGTCAGGTGGATTTAGAAATTTCTCATCCCCAAAATCACAGTTAAAAAAAGTTCAAAAAAAACTACATAAATTAATATTTTCCAACATTATACCTTCTCGTTTTTCCCATTATGGAATAAAGAAAAAGTCTAATATTACAAATGCAAGTGAGCATTATGGCAGTGATGTTATATTCACGTTTGACATGAAGTCATTTTTTCCGTCTGTCCGCCCGGAAAGGGTTAACAATGCTTTAATTGATGAACTCGGATGCCCGCGGCCTTTGGCCGTGCTAATTACTAAATTAGTAACTGTAAATTACCAACTTCCCCAGGGTGCACCTACAAGTACAGATATTGCAAACATTGTGACATTTCGTTTACAAAGAAGATTGTACCCCTTAGCACAACAATGGGGCATTGATAAGTTCACTATATATTGCGATGATATAACCTTTTCTGGGAGTAACTTCCCGGATGGATTTATTCGCATGGCAAATAAAGTCGTCAAGGAAGAAGGCTTTAAGATTCACCCCTTAACCCATAAAGGGGGAATTTTCCATAAAGCAAAAGAACAAATTGTAACGGGGATAAACATCGCGCATGGCTTAACTGTCGGTAAGATGAAAAAGACATGGAGAGCAGAAAAGCATCAGAACTCTATACTATTTAGAGAAGGAAAAATATCGATGGAAGAGTTTGATTCTTCTGAAGAACGATATAATAGTAGAGTGCTTTATTCTAATTTCGTTAAGAAATCAGGGGAGAAACAGCAAAAAGATAAAACTCTGTAATACCGCACCTCAAGATGGGTAACCTCCAAGAATGAAACCGGCAGTGGTTAGGTACAATTTTATTTAAACTTTTTTGTCCAATTAGCATCAGATATTGTTAGCCGTGCTTTACCTTCCGGAAGTCCTTCACTGCCAAGAATTCAGGATTTTGGGAGCCATTCCTGCCTGCTACTGAGCTTGGGTACTACTGAGTTTATCGAAGTGTCGAAGGGGGATATGCTGGGGAAAGTAGAATGTAACATGTCAAGGGCTGACCCCAATCGCTAACAATCGCTAATAATGCATAAAATACAACAACGTCCCTAGCACACCACTCTCTGATGAATTAATTAGTCAGGCTCAACCCTCTCCTATATTTTGAAACTGTTGTAGGAATCAAGCCAGGCACTTTTTCATCTAAACTATCAGTGAGCATCTTCAAATTAATCCGATGGATAAAATCGGACTTCAATTCTATTTCAATTTGATACTCATGGGCTGATTTATTGTTACGTTCATACTGAACATCATCAAAAACCATTTCGAATTTTATTGTCTGATCAGTCAATTGAATTTTTCTTCTATCATTTTTAATTATTATCTGCTTCTCTAATTGAGAAAACTTTGAATCATCCACTAAGTCGGGAATATATTTTATTATATGATCTTTCGCTTCTTCCAAACTTGCAGTTATCAGCTCTTTCTCATATTCGAATCTTTCATTTTGACCCTCTTGGGCTCCATCTCTGTCAGAATTAACAGTAGGTGTCTTAATACTCAAAATAGTCTTCCCATTCTTTTCCCGAATCCTCAAAGTAATGCCTGCCTGATTCAGCAATTCATCTGTCGTATCATAATAAAAATCAACTTGATGATACGAAGGTTCAATATCAGAAACAACATAATTTCCAAATTCTCTTACGCTATTTTCAACTTTCTTGAATAGTTGATCATCATTAAAGGCATATTTCTTTTCAATTTCTATTTGACTTCTCCTGCTGAAAAGTAGGATCAGATTATTAATATCATCGATAACATTTTCTACATTTTGGATTTTATTATTTTGTTTCAGAACTTCAAGACTTATAAATACTATATTTTTCTTATCATATAATTTATCTGTTATAAGTACTGACGATTCCAATAGGTCTTTCAGTGAACCATCATTTTTCAATATCCAGATATTCTGTTTGCTTTTCTTATAAACGTTATTTTCAACGCTATCTTCAAGCCAAAAATACTCCTGTCCATAATCTGTCACCTCATATCCATTATTTGATAACAATTTCGTCAGTTTTTCTTTAAATTCACTGATGTCTGAATCCGTACTGTCAAGAATCATAATCTGTCTATATTTATTTCTATCCAGAAGCGTCTTGCATAGTGAAGACAGCAACGAATCGCCGTCGTTCTTCCAATTTAAAAACAAAGCTAACATTACAGCGTCATCCAGCGAAACATAATCACTTACAGTCATGTCTTGGTCTTCAAATATTTTTAAAATGGCTATTGGCAAATTGTCTTTTTTGAGATTGTTGCCTTTATATAATTCGAACGCTCGATACAAGATTTTCTTCAATATTAATTCCATTTCACACTTAAAATCATGTAAATATATTCCATCATGCATCTGATACCTGGCTAACACATAGTCTTCTATCGTAGATAGATATTTTTCTTGCACACATACATAGTATTTGTTACCACTTACAGTCAATGTAAGCGCATTAATGAGACGTGAAAGATCAATCTTTCCATATGGCACACCGGTAAAATAAGAATCGCGAAGGAGGTAGTCCATTCTATCTGCATCAAGCTGACTACTTATTAACGATGACAAAATAAAAAATAAATCTATCTTATCGTTCTCTTGCCTCTCTAAACCATTTTTTTTAATCAACCTTTTATTGGCAATTAATTCTGCCAGTCTATCCAGAAAAGGTTCCCCAAAATGTTTTAATATAACCTGATTAATCCTACTTTCAGGGGATGTAATTATATCCGTTGTCCAATCCTCATGTTTCTTCTGATTAACCGTATTGGGTAGAGCATTTTCAAAGGCGTGTGAGAATGGTCCATGGCCAATATCATGCAATAAAGCCGCCGCAAGTGAAAGCTTAATATCTACATCATCAATTTCGACATTAATTTTTTGCAATATTGGCCGGAAGTGTTCAATCAAAAGCCTCATTACGTGATAGCAACCAATTGAATGGGAAAATCTCGTATGCTCAGCTGTCGGAAATAACATATTAGCTGTGCTCAATTGCCGAATTCTTCTCAATCGCTGAAACTCTGGAGTATCTATAATCTTAAGGAAATTATCAGGAATATAAATATCGCCATATACTGCATCTCTGATTATTTTGCCTTTAGGTTGCGTTATATTATCTTTCATATTGATTACTACTCATGCTGACTCCTGACTTTTGAGAATTCATAATGCTGAACTTCATGGGCTTTCATGGTGTATTCTTTGATTTTAGGACTAATTTGTCAAGAAAAATCAATCAGTTGCCGAAAAAGAACCTTTGAGCAGCCTGCCCTGTATTCAAAGCCGAAAATTCTAAGCAGTTTATGGCAGAGTCGTAAAGGGAAACTTGTACTGAGCTAAATCGAAGTATATTGGCGGCAAGAATTTTTTGAGTTTGTCAATAATGGTAATTTAACCCCTTTTCCCTCTTTCTGCCAGCCCGTGATATATGCTTTACAAGTAGTATTCTTTAAGTTTATCGATGACAAAAGTGTAATTTTCTTGCAGTTCTTTTGGTATCCATTGGTTATACTCAGTCAAAACTCGCACCGAGTTGGGAAATGTTTCAATATTACTCTTAAAATATTTCTCTTTCTTTTTCTGGTACTCAATACGCCCCTGTGATGTATTTTTCTTTCTGCTCATGAGAACAAGATTCCCAAGCAAGTGAGTCATGGAATCTCTCTGATCATCAGTAAAATCAATACACCATTGGCTATCCGAGAGAGGGGTTTGGGGTAATATGTGCTCAATGCTAATTTCGTCATATCCGGATTTTTTCTCTGAATGACTTTGAATAAGAAAGTCGAGCTTGAGAAGAATATACTTCGCCCATCTCCTTCCGTATACTTTACCCTCCAGATTTCTGAAGAAAGATTCCGAGTCAAAGTCAAATGCATCAGAATCTAATACATCACCTGGGGATGAGGTCTTTTCTATTTTCTTTAAGATATAATTCATATTTTCAATTCTGAAGGTCGGTGTTTCCTGCGAAATCCAGTCACCGGAAAATTTGTTGTCCAGTTTAATAAGGAAATCTAGTATTTTTTGGGTTTTGAATTTGTCATAGTACGCCAGCAGGGGTGGAATCCAGTCATTTGCCCAGTATCCAGCTTCCATGATTACCAAAAGATTATCAAACTTCCAACTATTAGATATATCATAATTATTGCCTGAGAAAAGAGTAGAATGATGTTCATTGAAACGTTTAATGTACTTGAGAGTATCCTTTCCTTTCTCAAGCAGCGGTTTCTTTTTTTTCCCTTGAGGAGCGTAAATCTTCTCCTCGAATTCTTTCAAGAGGTTCAGGCGAGCTTTTTCTTTGACAAGTAGAGTTCTTATAAAGGACAAAAATCGGTCGAAATCCTCACCATGTTCGTTCTCAATTTCAGTCCAGAACTCCCCGAATTTTTCCTGCTCTTTGGTATCCTTTATAAATCCCAGATTAACGGCTTTCAGAATATCGCTGTTGCGAAGGGGAATACCTCTGGCATTTAGGACAGTAAATAGCCTGAAGGCATCTTCGAGGTCTTCAGTTGATACATATATCATAAGAACATAATTCATTAGAAACTGAAAAAATATATTTTTTGAAATATTCCCATCAGTTGTAAAATATCGGTTCATTTGAAGGATGGCACTTGCCATATTTGCGACAGAAACATCGCCACTATTTTCAGAAAGTCTTTGTAGCTCATCGGGTGCCAACGTTCCTCCATCGGGCTTAATATACTCTTCCATGAACTCCTGCACCTTAGCTCTGCCTGAGGTGATTCTAAGCCTTTCAGGGATGCCTTTATACGGATTTTCTTCCTGGCAAATAAACTCCTGACAGGTGTCTTTGAGTTTCTTTTCTTCCGCAAGGTCACGTATAACTGCCATCAGCAGGAGCAAAGAAGTGAGCCTCTGTTGGCCATCCAGCAGGTCATTTTCTGAGAAGAATATATTTTTTTCTGGGTCTCTCGGTTTGCCCTGAAAAACAATGGAGCCCATAAAATATTCTCTGTTAGGACTATTCTTTGCTGCATATGATATATCATCTAAAAGGTCACTAATTTCCTCGTTGCCCCATACATAAGGTCGCTGATAGACTGGTATACTGAACCACATATCGAACACTTTCTTCACTAAAACCTTATCACTGTTTATTTCACTCATGTTGTCCCCTTTTATGACGTAATCTTCTCGAATAGTTTTGTTTCCCGCATACAGCACCCTAGAGCAAAAGTGCAGCAAGACAGTTGTAACCTTACAGAGACTAGTAGAAAACTGATTTAAACCCTCCCTCAATTTACTCCTAACTCCTTGATTTGTCAATAAAATTGCAACTCAATGATCTTAAAGCCACATAATCGTAAATCAGAGAAGCAAAAGTGGCCTCAAGCTAAGTTGATTCGATTCGAACAAAAAATCTGTTGACATTTGTCTAGTTAATTGATATATTTATGGTACCTTTATTATTTTCGCAAGAGAAACTATGAAAAGTACCTTGGTAGATGTAAATAAAGCCGCATTAAAATTGAATCTGACACCTCAGCAAGTAAGAAACTTGTGTCGTACTGGTAAGTTACCATCTTACAAAATAGGTAAAACATGGGTAATAGATAAGCTTGATGTCCTAAGTTACTACGATAATACTAGCTGTGGGATTGCCGAAGACCAAGTTGTATATTCTCCTGGATCTGGAACCCTAAAAAATAAAAAACCGATTGCGCTGAGTTTTTTTAGTGGAGCCATGGGCCTTGATATTGGATTAGAACTAGCTGGCTTTGATGTTTTATTGGCTTGTGAAATTGATAATGCTTGCAGAAAGACTATTCTAAAAAATAAACCTACTATTGCTTTGTTAAGTGACATAAACGACTATAGTGCGGAAAAAATTAGAGAGGCGGTTGGACTAAGTAAAACACAAGAAATAGATTTAATTGTGGGCGGCCCCCCATGTCAGGCATTTAGCACAGCTGGTAATCGTAAAGGATTTGAAGATGATCGTGGGAATGTATTACTAAAATTCCTAGATAGAATTCTAGAATTGAAACCAAGATTTGCTGTTATAGAAAATGTCAGAGGAATCCTATCAGCTCCTCTGAAGCATAGACCTCATAATCATAGAAGAGTCGGTTGTCCACCTCTCACACCTGATGAAGAAAAGGGTGGCGCACTTATAAATATTCTAAATGTGCTAAGAGAATCGGGATATGGGGTTAGTTTCAATTTATATAATTCAGCTAATTTTGGCACTCCACAAAAACGTGAAAGAGTCATTATTGTCTGTTCAAAAGATGGAAATAAACTGCCCTACTTAACCCCTACTCATTCTGAAAACGGAATGTACGGACTCCCGAAATGGCGTTCTTTTAAAGACGCAATTAAAGGCTTAGATCGTAATAAACATTCACATATAAATTTTCCTGAAAAAAGATTGAAATATTACCGACTATTAAAACCTGGACAATACTGGCGACATTTACCTGAATATATGCAAAAAGAAGCATTAGGTGCGTCATATTATGCTGGAGGAGGGAAAACTGGGTTTCTAAGAAGATTAGCATGGGATGCTCCATCTCCTACATTAGTAACTCATCCTGCTATGCCCGCAACAGATTTAGCACACCCTGTAAAAGACAGACCTTTAAGTATAGAAGAATATAAACGGATTCAAGAATTTCCCGATGACTGGATAATTGAGGGCAGTCTAATTCAACAGTATAAACAGATAGGGAATGCAGTACCAATAAGTTTAGGCAAGGCCGTAGGATCCCTCATTATGTCAACAATCTTAAAACGTAAACTAATATCTTATCCAAACTTTTCTTATTCAAGATATAAACATACTAGTGACATTGAGTGGGAAGAGCAATTTAGAATAATAAGTAAGTCTGAAAAGCAGTCTTCCCAGTTGTCACTAGTTCTCTAGAATCTATCTGTCCATGGATTGCCATCTTCAATTGCAAGTGCATCAGGATTGTTTGATAACGCAGTATTCACAAATCCTACAAAAGCGTCTTCAGAAAAAACACCAGTAGAAAATTTATCATTTAATTGAGTCCACATATATTGTCCAGTTTGGGCATCGATACGATACCACTTCTCAATTGTAGTTCCAATTCGTACTCTGCTACTAGAACTATTTTCCGAATTACTTCTGTTTTTAATTTGTAATAGGCCGCCCCTCTCACTGCAAAAATCAACACTACGGATAGTCGCCCCCCATGCACAATGCCATCCAAATTGCAGTAAGTTCTCGGATAGATACTCTTCAAGCAATTGTCCTAAGATGTTTTCTGCAGACATACTAAGTCTATGGGCAAACATTATTTCATTAATAGATGAATTGCCAAGTTGAGATAGTCTACCTCTTATAATTGTATCAATAATAGGATCAGCAATTGTACCAGGTAGATTAGAACTCCTGACTGATATTCGTTGTTCATAGCCGTTTTTGTATTTATTCAACCATTTTTTAATTACGTTTTCTGTAGTATCTTTTTTCGATCCGATATTTGGGGCAAGAGCAGGATGCAGCCGACATGCCCTGAATATGTACTTAATTCCAGAGTCCCAGTTAAGATCTATTTGATCTGCAAGCTCTTCTGTTACTAGCTCACTATCACTACCAAGTAATATTAATGCTTCGGACATGTTCATGATTGTTCCCTATAATAATATATAAATTCAGATTACATGACTTCTTTCTTGATTTTATTAATAGTGGAGGTCAGCTGTTTTTTATCTTCCAAGGTATGTTCCCAAATACGCATAGATTTTATATTCATTCCCTTAAGTAATCTGTCGTTTGTTTTGTCACGTTGTTTGTTCCTTAATATTTTGGCACTCCAGAATTTACTTCTTGTTTTAGGAATATGGCCACACTTCGGACATCCATGCCAGTAACATCCGTCAACAAAAATGGCAATGCTTTTATTTTTAAAATAAAAATCAATATTGCCAGGGAGCTCACTTGCATGTAATCTAAAACCACTAATACCATTTCTTATCAAAGCCATTTTTAATTTTACTTCGGTGGAACGGTTATTTTTCCCTCGAATAGCAGACATTGTTTTTGATCGAATGGAAGATACATTACTAAATTTACCATTTTTTAGATGTTTCTTGAGTCTCTTTTCCATTTACAGAGTATTTAACCTTAAATGGGAAATAATAAACTGTTTCACCTCTGATACTCCGACAACTTTACCCATTCACCACTTCTATCTTTTATAAACCAGAAGTTCCAACCATTAATAGCCCTTTTTGCAATAGATCGCGCTGCTCCTGAAGGACTGGTATATTTCTTATTACCTAATTTAATTATGCCTTTTGAGGTCAGGAGAGCTTTATATTCTTTTCCTTTATATGTCTTATATAGAGTTGCTTTAATAGGTACCAATCCAACGAGAGATGTCGGATGTTTTGAAATGCCCTTCTTTTCAGCTTTTCTTCTTGTACTGCCTCCAAACATTACATCAAGTTCTTGTTTTTGTTTCTGCTTCACCTGTTGCTTTAATTGTCTCAACAAAGTGCTGCCTTTATTACTTTTGGGTATCAATCGATTCCCCTTAGGGTTGGAAATTCTTATTAATAAAGATTCAATTTCGTGGATA
>CAJVYT010000127.1 GCA_913009765.1 uncultured candidate division Zixibacteria bacterium | reverse complement strand
TTTTTGATTTGTTGGTGTTTTTTTTTTTTTTTTCAAGCAGAAGACGGCATACGAGATATATCAGTGTGACTGGAGTTCAGACGTGTGCTCTTCCGATCTGCTATTGATGAGATGCTTTGTCTCCGGCGTAAGCGGCGCCAGGGGCACTAGTGTCATGTCAAGTTTGAAATAACGCATTAAATGTGTTAAGTTTCTTCATAATCTAAGGAGGACTGAGTATGAAGAAATACAGAGTGACATTAAGCAAAGATGAGAGGGCTGATTTAAAAAGGATTACATCTAAGGGGAAGCACAAATCGCAGAAGGTCATCAATGCCCTGATTCTACTTGGATGTGATGAGGGAGAATTCCAAGGAAAAGGTTCGACAAATGAAGAAATATCTCGAGTGCTGAAAATCGGCATGAGAAAAATTGATCGAATAAAAAAGAGATTTGTTGAGGATGGAATAGAGATAGCGCTGAATGGTCAAAAAGGCAGTCGCATCTATGCCAGGAAAGCAGACGGTGACTTCGAAGCGCATCTGGTTGCATTAAGTGGTAGTGGTCCACCTGAAGGGTTTTCCAGATGGTCTTTACGGCTACTGGCTGATAAGGTTGTAGAGCTTCAACACATTGACAAAATTTCTCACGAAACAGTTCGTCAAGTATTAAAAAAAACGAACTTAAACCTTGGCGTCACCAAGGATGGGTAATCCCGCCGGAACAAAATGGCAACTTTGTTGCCAATATGGAAATGGTATTGGACGTTTACAAACGGCCATTAAATCAGAGGTATCCTGTGATATGTATGGATGAATCACCAAAACAACTTATTGGGGAAACAAAAGTTCCGATTACAGCATCACCGGGGCAGGTTGCCAGATATGATTATGAATACAAACGTCATGGAGTGTGTAATATTTTCATGGCTTGTGAACCGCTGGCAGGGAAACGGCTTGTTAAAGTAACCGAAAGGAAAACAAAAATTGATTGGGCTTTTTTTCTTAAGGATATAGCAGCGCTGTATGCCGATGCTGAAAAGATAACATTAGTGATGGACACAACCTGAACACGCATACTCCGGGGTCACTTTACGAGGCCTTCCGGCCTGCCGAAGCAAAATTATTATGGGACAGGTTTGAATTTGTATTTACTCCGAAGCATGGTAGTTGGTTGAATATGGCAGAGATAGAACTAAATGTACTCACTAGGCAGTGTCTTAACAGAAGAATTGACAACATTGAAGATATCAGGGGGCAGTATAAGAAGCCTCATAACTTACATCACCTTCTGAAAAGTGACCAGCAGCCCCCAATATTCCACCAGTATTTGTCTGGGAATATTTTGGAAGTGGTCCACCTTTAAAATCTTCAGGGAAAATAGTGCTAAATAGTCTATATGTGCCTATATCTTCTAATATGAGTTGATCGGCAGCTGCAGCTAAAGCTAAATCTGGCAGGATAAACAGGAAAGCGATTAAAAATAAAATTCTTTTTCTCATCTCAGTCTCCTTTCATTGTCCTGAATATTGTGTTTCTATGATCTGCTTTACTATATCCGATAGTTTCCAATTGCCTTCACACTGACCATCCGGGCACACAACATTCAAAAATGGATCAAGTTCAGATTTATTGCCCCCAGGGTAAGCAACAATGAACGGTACGTATGAATCACTTGGATTTAAGGAACCATGCCATGACTTGCAAGAAACTCCTGTAGTATATCTTTCGCTGACAAGATTGTTAGTATTGGTTTTACTCTTCATTAGCAAGACAATGTCCCCCGACCTCTGCGGGTGATTCATCCCTGTAACGCGGCTAAGAGTATTCACATATTCTGAGTTACCGGCAAAGTATGAACTAATCGGAATTGGGTTATTAAACATGAGTTGTCCATTTGCATTATAAGTAAATCCATTCATATGTGATCGGATAAAGCACTCTAAATTGAATTGAACATTGCAACTATCTCCAATGACGTGGGCCTATGTTTTCGATTTGGGCAAACGAGTAATGGAAGCAGAGTTTTCATATTATTAATAAAGCTCTTTGGAGTAATATCTTTCTTTAGAATGCACTTTGCCAAGTCATTAGCTATTAGAGAAAAGACTAAAGTTATTCGTTGCACTGTAACAGATTTCAATTCTATCCTGGCAGAGACAACAGCATATTCAATTATTATTGAATTTGCAATAAGAGAGGCAAGTATTGAGCTATAAGCAGTGACCAGAACTATATTTTCATTTTCAGATGTTATTTGGTCAGCATGCAGCATTGACTTAATGGATTTGAAAAACAGCTCAATTTGCCATCTTAGTCGATAAACAGGGTAAATCCATTCTGCTAACACCATTGAACTTGGGATATTTGTAACGTACCATCTGTATTCCTTTGTGAGAGGAAATCGAAAACCAATAAGACGAACCTCAAGGGGGCTTTTCCCGGGGATATTCAACTTTCCCCAGACCTCGACAATCATGCCTCTCAGGTTGACATTTTTGTCCAACGGTCGCCCAATGTGTCGCTTCGCCACACCCTTGACGACTTTTGTTATTATTGGGACGGAGTTTGCTTTTAAACGGCATACAAACCAGACTCCGATTTCACACAGTTGATGCAGAAAAGCATGACTAAAGTAGCCGAGATCAAATAGAAACAAAGCCCCCTTTAATTGATTTAAATCCGGAAGGAACTTGCTGTCGTGTGGCTTTTGGGCGCTAATTTTAATCCATTCTGTGCTTCTTACACTCAGTCTGTACAGAGCGCTTAATTTTAAGCAGGCAGGGCTGTGATTTTTTCGATTACCGGGAAATATATTTGATAACCCCACCGGCAGTCGTATAGGAGATGCATCGTACATAAATACATCCTCAAATACAGAAAGCCATGAAAGTTTTGAAAGGGCGCTTTCCTGGATATGAAAGGAGAATTCAAGGACAGCTTTTTCAATAAAATCCAGGAGTGTTTTATTTGCAATTCGTTCCCAGAAGCTGCTCCTGGAAACATTCTTTCCAGAGTGTTTTACAAAATTTCTATGGGCATCAGCAATACTCTTTTTCTTTCCACAAACGGAGAAGGTGGTAATTAAAGATACCACGATTTCAAAAAGAGGAATTTTTTTTCCCGCTGGAAGCGCTCATTGATGCCTGTAACTTTACGCAACGTATTCAACTTATGAATAAAACTCATTATGCACATCCTTCCGAACTGTTTTTAAGCGCAAACGTATTAGGCGCAACGCGGATGAAGGTCTTTCCGGCATTAATCTTTTTTATTAAGGCGGAGACGATAGAGTCTCTCTCCAAATTAACATTGTAGCCTTTTTTAGCGATCTCGATAATTTTTGAAATGTGTAGAGGCTGGCCGGAACTCTGAAGTATGCCTTCAACGATAGTCAGATTAGACGTACGTTTTAGTTTTTGCCCGTAAGGCACAGCTTTTCGTTGATAGCGATAAATAACCCTAAGCTGAGCTTGCAACAATTCCTGCTTAATTTCAAGATAGTTGTCTATGTGAACGGAGGATTGGGGTCAGCCCTTGACATTTTACATTTTGCTTTCAATTTCTTTAATCTCTTTTTTCAGCCTTCTGTCTTTTTGTAACTGCCTTTGGAATCTTTCATTACTCCGCGATACTGCTGAATAAGTAAGGCCTCCAAATATCTCCCCTATTTCTCTGTTTGTTGCTCCTGTATGCTTTCTCAATAGATAAATCGCTATCTTTCTCCAGCGCCGGTTTCCGTTGTTTACCAGATATTCCCTGCCTGTTTTAAAATACCTTGCCACAGCTTCAATAACTTCCTCTGCATCATGCCTTGATTGCAATAACTTTCTGTTGGAGATTTCGTCTCTTTTGAGATATTCTTCCTTTACTCTGCTTAATGTGTCTTTTATAAACCTGTTTGCTCCAAGTATTATACCGCCATATACGTCCTCAAATGGGTTATCCGGTTCTGCACCTGTTGCACTGTCTACAAATTTGCGGTACTTCCTCTTTGCCTCTGCTTCGTTTCCGCTCAAAAGTCCTAAAACAAGTTCCTGATTTAACAGGTTATCTTTTCCTTTGCTTATATATGACTTATAGCTGCTATATGGATACTTCTCCGGACTTTGTACTATTGCCGCTCTAACCGGGTTAAGATGTATGTATCGGCTGAGTTCTGATAAATAGCTGTCTTTTGACACTACAATAGCCTTATATCTGCCCTGAAACAAGTGCCCGCTTCTTTTCCTTTTTCTGTTAATATACGAGGTGTAAGCGCCGTTTATGTAATGCATTGTCCTGCTGAGATTGGCTCCCGGGGTTTCTATAATCAGATGGTAGTGGTTGCTCAACAAAACATAGCTGTGAAGCAGTATTGCGTATTTCTTCTTTGCTTCTTCTATGTATTGAAGAAATTTCCGGTTGTCTGCATCACAAAAGTATATCCTTTTTCGCTCATTGCCCCGGGCCGTTACGTGATATACTGCGTTTTCATATTCTATACGTAGAGGTCTTGCCATTCCCTTTCCTTTTTATTTCCCTTGGACTGTTTAGCCTCTTAAATGTAAAATGTCAAGGGCTGACCTCTTTTGCTTCTCTGCTCGTCGTCAGGGGAAACTTCCCAGGGAGTTCCTTCAAATTTTACTTACTTCAGATACCCCTACTGCCCAGGCTGCTCTCTTTAATAATTCTTCCTGATTAATCGAACCTCTCAGTAAAAAAGGAACTAAACTGTTACGACCTGACACAATTTTTCCTTCTTCCTCAAAAGAGCAAAATGAAAGTTTTGACTCCACACATCGCCTAATGCTCAAGAACAATAATGCTCTCACGTAATTTGTCTACTTCCTTTTGCTGTCTGCTTGATTTCACATGCCTGACCTCTCGAATTTCAACAGGCGAGTAGCCAATCTGTTGAGCTATCTCAGCGATAATCACGTCTACTTCGCAGACCTTATTCCCGTAAGCAGAATTAGCCACATTGATATAAAGCATCGCTCCATTCTTGAGTTTTGACTTTAAGTCTTGGAGCATTCCATGCATATCTGCGAAGTAGCCTTTAATCATATTCGGTATATTTTTATTCCATAGCTGACCATTAAGACTGTTAATGTGCTTAATAAATATTTCAAGCTCCTTCACATTTGGATACTCACAATCTTCCCAGACGGTCTGCACATGAGATCTAATTGCAGATTTACGTATCTTTTTCTCTTCCGCAAAGGTAGAAAGATAGCCCAGCACCCATAGTTCTAATCTGTAAATATCTGCATAATCTCTTGAGTTCAAATAAGGTGGAGACGTAATAACGATATCAATGGAATCATTTCTCAAATCAGATATTAACTTTCTGGCATCACCATGAGATGTATGAATGAAATTATGCATCAAAGGCTTGATAATGAACCTTGTCCTAAGATCGATTAGTATCTTAGTCCGACAGATATCCAACACCCTATCATGAACTTCTTTTCGTGATATCTTTATTTCTTTCCAATCATTTTTGTAGGATAAACATTTACCGTTCCTGAACACGTTGCTTACAGGCACTAAAATTGATGCTAGTGCACACTCAAAAAGTCCTCTATATTGCTTCAATGAGTCGTCAATGTTGCTAATCCATGAAACAATGTCAAAGATGCCATATGAGACGCTCTTGTCAAATATCCATTTGTCCTTGTCCTTTGATTCAAAGAGAGTATCCGTTTCAAGTCTCGGGAGTGAAGGTTTCTTCTTTGCCCCATTAACTGCCTTCTCCAGGGAGGAAATCAGGGCTTCAAATTGATCAGGATCATAATCCGAGCGAAGTTTTGTACGTGCAAGGTTATAGAAAAATGGATTGTTCTCAAAAGAAAAGCATTTTATACCTAAATCCTGACATGTAAGCGCAGTTGTCCCGACCCCACCGAAGGGATCGAGACATACTTGAGGGAAGGTCGTCTGCTCTCCAACAATTCTTCGAACCAGCTCACTTGAGAACCCCTCTACGAGAGGGTACCATCTGTGTACTGACTGGTACTTGTTTGCAGAAAATAATACTAGATCCCCAAAGTCGTGGTTATAGTTAACTACCCTTACCTTGTTGTTTTTTCTTGCCTTGATTGTCACTTTTCTTAGACTCCACTGAAGCACTATCTGATTTTAGATATAACCTCATTGGAGGTTTATCGAGATTATTATGCCATTCTGACTCAGACATATTCCACTTAATTTCCTTATCCTCAGACCTAGCATCATAAGTAAGAAGACATCCGCTCTTAGCACGACTTTCTGTATCAAGATATATGCACAGCTGTTTCAGCCCATCATTTGGACTTTCATCCCCATAGTTAGTAGTTTCTTCTTTTTTGAATTCTTTTCTAGCCTTGCCCATCCATTTTATTTCGATGTAAATGAACTCATTGCTTGACATGTCGATGATTTCAATGTCAACTTTATCATCGGTGTTTCCTACTGGGATTTCCTTGCGTGCAACACCTTCAGGGGTTAAATTGTCCTGAAGATATGAAAGTAAAATATTGCGGAAGTAAGCTTCTGGTTTTGATTTTAAAATTCTATCCTTTTTTGTTGCCCAATAATCAAAACTCTTACCTTTGTCAATTTTATTATTGAAATGATCAAGAATTAGATCCTTATATTGTGAAGGGGGTTTATCTGTATTTCTAATTTGTCCCGTTCGCTTCATAGTATGAATATTTAGCGTTGATTTTACACATTCACCATCGACAAAAACCGATACCGCTAACTTATTAATATAAAAAAGTATCAGATCATGCGATTTTGAAAGCCCTGAAGCAATATCTTCACCGTCAACAATAAAGGGTATATCTTTTGTTTTAAGCCCCTCATAATCAACTGCAATAACATTACAGGTGCTAAAGGACCATTGATTCAGAACATGTGTCATTTCTGTAGGATTAAGAAAGCAATTGCCTGTTCCATGATTATCGGGATCAAGCACTATTGCAAAAGGCATATCAGTCATTCTTTGAGAATAGGTATTTGACTTCATGCAGCTTACAAATAAATTAATAAAGTTAAGAAGTTTAGCCGAATCTAGTTCACGCCTTTTTAACAGTTCCACAGGTAATGATTCGTGAAATATCTTCCTAAGCCTTGCTTGACTCATTTCTGACCTCGTTTAAAACTCCAGTGTAAAGATATTCCATAAAAGTCACAAGCATAATCTCAACTTGCTTTCTTTCGGATAAATCAGATGGGGTGGCAGTGCTCTCATGCACATAAGCCTTTAGGAATTCAGAATATTGATATGTAAGCCCATCCTTGTCAGATAAGTCTATAAGTTTCTTGAAAAGATTTTTCTCTTTATATGTTGTGTATGTTGGATCTTGGTAGATTATTGACTTGATCTTATCATCCACTGATCCTGATAGACCATCAGACATAAGATAAGAGAACGCAAGCCCTGTAACAAGGGATATCCACCAATATTTATCCTCTTCATATGGATATTGAACTAGTCGTTTTATCACCTCTTCACCAGTGTCAGAAATGACATAATTCGACAAGGATCCGCCATGATTGGTCGTATCAAAATAAATAATATCAACCAAGCCTATTCCAACGAGGTGGTCAACCGTTTCTTGAATTTCACCTCTGTATGGACCGAGATTATGACTGATAAATCTCAAGTACTCAAGAAAAACCTTCTTTAAAGGTGCCAAGGCACCTGATAAATAGAGCGTCTTTTGAAGAGTTAGCCTAGATAGGTAGCCAACGGATGTTTTCTTTGCAGCTTCTAATGCATAAAGTACTTCATTTGCCATATGAAAGTTATTAAGCTGAAGGTGCATATTACAAGCCCAACTCTTTGAGTTTCTTTTCATACTTCTTCTTTTCAAGCTTCTTTTGTTGGTCAAGAAGCTCATCATGAATCCCGAAAGCAATGAAGTCTATTATTCTCTTCTTATAGTCAGTGGCCTTCCCTTTGGAGGATTTCAGCTTGTCGACTAAAGATTTAACAAAATCAGGCTTGCTTAAGTTGGTGATCAAAATAAACGGAAAATCATTCTCTCCAAACTGCTTTAATACGTTAGATAGCTGTTCTGTCCTCACAATATCAAAAGATCCCTCAGATGATTCAAGAATGAGAAATGGGCGACCCTCTGCTAAGGAGTGGTAAAGATTGATTATAGACATCCTGAACAGATACTCAAGTAATATTCCTTCGGACTTGCTGACAGACTTTTCAGTTTTTCTTTCTTTCCCTTCCATGAAAGGGTAAAATGTTGTTAATGCTACTTTTGAGTCGACCTTTGGCTTTCGCCCTTCCTTTGATATTAATTTCAGATCTTTAAAAAAGAAGTGCTTTGAGTATTCATTAAAGTTATTCGACAGGTCATTGGTCAGCGAAGCTACTCTCTTATTTAGTTCTGTATTAATCTCTTTTAGCTCTTGCTTCTTATCACTAAATGTTTTGTCCTGCTCCTTAATTGTTTTATCATATCCGGCAATAGAATCTTCATATGATTGAATTGCTTTGTCATACTGATTAGTTGGCTCAGAATCTTTTTTCAGTTGCCCTATAACAAGCTTGAGATCGTTTTGATCTTCTTTTATAGTAGACAGTTGCCTCGCAAGTTCATCTTGTTCCTCCCATTTGATTTCACGGTCTGCTTCAGCTCTTGATTTTGCCATATAGAGCGCACTAAGCTGACCTTCCTTATGATTTGCTTGCTGACGAAGGGATTCAAGTTTTTGAATAACCTTTTCAGGAATTTCAGGCGCTGCCTCTGAATTATTAGTTTTAGTTAAAGAGTTATCACAAACAGGGCAATGATTATGTTTAACTGATGTTACAATTTGATTCTTTACATCGTCACTAACGTGATTATGACAAAAGATACATGACTTCCTTTGTTCGATTTTGTTGTAAATTAACGAAATTTTTGGATCCCGATATATTGAATCAAAATATTTATACTCTAATTGAGATGTTTCCTCCCTAATATTATCAAGGTCTGATGATAGTCCATTACATTGCTCCTCAAGACGTCTGATATCATTATTTAGGTACTTAATATCTTCATGAAGTTTGTCTTGTGATTTCCCAAGATTGCTGACGGTATCGGTTAGCTCATTATATCTCTTGGTAATCTCAGCTTGGTTTGATTTCCCGGCAATTCTTTGGATAGCAAGTTCTTTTTCCTTTTTGAGTACAACAAGGTTATTCTTAAATGGCGCTTTAAGGTCTGTAGCTCTTTTAACTTGTGATGCAGCTTTGGAAGCTTCTTTTTGTATATTGATAAATTTACTAAAAAAACCAGGTGGATTGAATAGCAAACGAATTACTTTTGACTGGTCATCGCTATCCCATAAAAGAGAATTTCCTTCCTCTTCTCTGATGAGCAGCTTTCGCAATAAAAACGAGAGATCATTAATATCATCCAATAAGCAAAATTTCTCGATTTTCTCTTTGTAATAGTCCTTAAGTGATGCTTGTCTTGGTTTAGCTTTTTTGTCATCAATATAGAATTCCAGAATCTCAAGAGGATCAAGGCTTCTCCTTACTCGAATCCATGTTGAACCGATGTCAAATTCAATGGTAACACTTGCCTTTGCATCACCAATACAGTCTCTTTGCTTCTTGTGCTCTCTATCAGAAAAGTATTTTTCTGGGAGTTGATCTACTATCTCTTCAATCCCTCTAGTATTGACTGCCCGTTCTTCCCATGCCCCTACAATCCCATAAATGATAAGGTTGGCGGCAGTGGTTTTACCAAACCCATTTGCTCCCAAAAAAAGGTTTAGTCCATTCTGTACTTTATGAGACCAATCCCTATTGAATAGGGCATAGTTATTTACAGAAATGGATCTCAGACATGGAAGCTTTATATAATTACCATTCTTGCTCATACTTCAGTCTATTCCCCTCTTATAGTGCCATAGCAAAATATTAACGACAATAGATCATTGGGATCAAATCCACACATTATGCATATCTTGGGTAAAGTGTAGCCCTAATCCAGGTCACCTTAAATTGAAAATCTCTTTAACTCTTTAATAAGGGCTTTTCGATTTACAAGCCAAGCCCCTTAATTTGCAGAATTATAACATAAAAGCGGGAAAACGGATCACGTAATTTCAACTTAACAGATGAACCTTACCGATCTTTACCTTTTTAAACCTTGCAGCTTATATGCCCTCTGTTCAAAACCGCCCCCACTACATATTCATACTGAATACGCTCCTGTTCAAGACGTACATTGGTTCCTAATAAATTGCCTCGGAGGGCGGTGAAAAGCTCCTGTTCAGGGCCGGTGAGGTTTTTCAGTTCATCAACAAAGCGTTTTTCTTCGGGCTCATATATCCATAATGATCTGTGCGTTAGCAGCGTGTTCTTATCCATTAATAATGATGCTGTTTGAGGGAACCGGCTTCTTAACTGCGACAGGATGGCGAAGCCGTGAGTGTCAATATCTCCCCAGTAGTAAATTGATCTGGTCGGCAGCCAGTCAACTTCCGCCAGCATCTGCACTCCATAACCAAGGCCGAATATTACAAGCGCGCGTTTTACTTCAGGGAAGCTCAGGCCGTTAATCTTGTTTTCCGTAATAAAGACTGTGTCAACATTAATTTGCAGTGTCTTGAACTGGGACAGGGGCAGGCTGAGGTCGGAAAGTCCGGCTATTGTTAACCGCGTATCAAGGATGCGGAAACGGATCGTGGGTTCGTCATATTTAAGACCGAAGCGCTGCTCAAAGCGCTTATACATTGCGTTTACCG
>CAJVYT010000126.1 GCA_913009765.1 uncultured candidate division Zixibacteria bacterium | reverse complement strand
TATTTCTTTTTTATTTTTTTGTTTTTTTTGTTATTTTTGTTATTATGTTTATTTGTTTTTTTTTTTTTTTTAATGATACGGCGACCACCGAGATCTACACTCTTTCCCTACACGACGCTCTTCCGATCTTATACCACTAAAAAAAACAGCTTATTAAAAAGTTTTTTCAAAAAAATCCCCTTAGATAAATAAAGGGGACTTTTTGAATAATATTTTTTTAGTAAATCAAATGTTCTTTCATAGTATTTAATAGAAGTAAACTTCTTTCCAAGCAATTTGCTCTTTATAAATATCTGAAGTACGGCTGTATTTTTCTAACTCACGGTCATAGTGAAATCCGGCACTATTATGAGCAACAATATCGTTGGCTACTATTGACCCATAAAAATCTGATGAATTTCTTAAGTCAGCTGAACCGTCAGGACAATAGAAGACGGCAGAAATAGTACCGCTGTTTTTTAATACTAAATCACCTTGGGAATTAAAAATTAAATCTGACGGGGTGCCGTCAACATTAATATCTCCGGAATTTTTTATTTCAATATCACCTGTTATGTAGATAGTAACTTCAGCATCCGGTTCAAGAGTGATAGCAGCATCTTTATCTAAAATAATGGAAGAAAAATAATACACTCCACTGGCTAATACAACATCGCCGTCATCTGCTTCAAAAGATTTAGTTGTCGGATCATAATCATATGTCCCACTAATACCAGTTGATGCGATACTGTTTGCTTCTGCCCAGTCATATTCAGATTGAGGAATAACTTCAAGATCATGTACCGGTGCTATTGATGTTGTGTCGCCTGTAATAGTTGCAAAAGAGTTAATATCCAAACCGCCATCCTCTGATGTAATGGCATCTCCTCCAACGGTTGCTCCATTTTTTACAATGACATCACCATTTGAACCAATACTGCCATTTTCACTCAAAACAGTTGCTGCGTATGTTCCTGAATCAGAATTATAAGAGTCGGTTGTCATGCTATTTCTAATATCAATAACTTCATCACCGTACATCGCATATTTAAAAGGATTAAATTGTAGCGGTACAAGCCAGGTTTCTACTCCACCCCGACAGTCTTGTACCGTGGCTAAGGATCTGATAATGACAGTATCAAATAATGATGCGTCTGTAGTGCTGTCTATATACAAAACAGAAAATAAACCGTCTTGATACGGAACATCAACAAATCCGGAATCCCAATATGGATTTTCAGATATTTTTGCCAAAGCAGAGTTTAATCCTGCTTCAGCGATATAAAACGCCTGCTTATCATGATGCTGATTAAATGAAATTTCAACATCTGTTGTTGCTTGATCAACAGCTGAGATTGCAACAATTGAAATAATTGCCATAAGAGCTAATGCAGTTAATAAAGCACTTCCTCTATTATTTTTAAACAAGTTCATATAATCCTCCTAAATATTTCTGAGACAGACATCTTCGCTAAGTGTCCATGTTCTATAGCCGTTATTATAATTATATGTATCATCAGGATATTCCGTTTGTGCAGTGATAGAAATACGTATAATATTATCTTCAATATTGACAAAATTTACAGAAACTATATTGTCAGAATAAATAGATGTGGTGCCGTATGAACAACCTTTCATAAGATAATAAGTTGTATTTTCTGATTCTTGAGGTTCATAATCACCGGTGCCTGATTGACCTGCGATAAAATAGGTAACTGTGTCAACGCTATTGTATATATTGAAAAACACCATCAAAGTATCACCATTTATAAGATATGGGTCATGTCCATTTAATTTATATCCGGCTTGACGTAATGTAGATGAAATATCATCAAGACTTGCACGGGTAATATTTTGGATATTGGACATTTCCATTTGAATAGTTGTTTGGCTCTGCATTGTAGAATAAAATCCAAATGCACCGGAGATTAGAATACCGGATATTAAAATTGCTATCAATACCTCAATTAATGTAAATCCTGAATTGTTCTTAATTGTATTCATGAATTGCACCTTTTCTTAAATAGGTTGAATACGAAGTGCTTCTGGATAAATTTGCTGCATCTTGCCAATTTATGGTTACATTTATTTCATATAATCCAATAGGTATATTTACATCGGTGGAGTTGTTTTGGATATTGACACTAATATTGTAAGTATTATCTGCTCTTTCTGAGGATTCAAAAGGAACCGATGGTAAGGAATCTAAAGATTCATAATACTCTATTTTCTCTCTTGCCAACTTAGACGCAACAGTTGTATCTCTGGATATTGAATTACTTTTTGAAGACATCACTACCATGGGAGCTACTCCTAACAAGCCAATACTGAGAACAATCATTGCTACCAAAACTTCTAAAATGCTTAAACCTTTATTATTCATATGTACTCCTTAGTTCAATCTTTTACTATACCAATTGCAATTTGAAGACCAACAGGCTCTGTTAATTGAAGCTAACATGTATCTGTATTAGGGATAATGGCTTACGATTATTGAATCGGCTCAGAATGTTACAAAGTTTCATATGGCTATGGGGAAAACCCTATTAATTATTAACGTTAGTCGATACTAATATCCATAATGAAAATATGACTTAATTTGATTGATACCCAAGCATTAAGCACGTTTTAGAGGTCTCTCAAAACGATATTTTATATAAATTTTGCATTTTATATTTCCTAATAATAAGGTAGAAATAATGTTAAATATATAATTTTGTGCCTATGTGTTCTTTAGAACTCATTTCAATTTTATTTGACATGGATATTTAGGGTCTATATATTGAAATGTTACTAAAAATAAAATTATTGGGAAATTTGTATCTACAAGTGATGAAGAAAATAAATCAAATATTCAGCTATTTAGATTTTGAGGCACTCTTTTGGATATGTGCATTATTGCTTTTAGCTGTTTCTGACCCATACAGCAAAGTACATTACACTCTTTTTCTACCGTCAATTTTGTTTGATATACCAAGTCCGGGGTATGGGCTTGGTCATTCGATTTCACATTTTTTTCACGGTAATATACTGCTTTCATTCAAAACACACCCATTGGGAATTATCACAATAATTGTATTGTTGGGGCGTTCTGTATCTCTTTTAAGGAAATCATATTATAACTCTATAAAAAAAGGACAATTATAATGGCTAACATTATGCAGCTTTTACCCGAATTAGAAGGTGACGAAATGGTTTTTGTGCAAGGTCTTATCAAAGATTTTGATGATTCCCAAGCACAGATGTTTGCAAATTCTTATAGAGCCCGCAGAAAAGACTCAACTACTTTGTTAGTAGTATCTTTGGCAGGGTTTTTAGGTGTAGCCGGGATACATCGTTTTATGTTAGACCAAATCGGGATGGGAATCCTTTATCTTTTAACAGGCGGATTTTGTGGAATTGGAACGATTATTGATTTAATTAATATCAAAAAAATGGCATTTGAATATAACCAATTGAAAGCACAACAAGTCGCAATGATGATTAAAAATTCGTAGTAAAAAGAGTATTGAACCGTCAGGGAGAAATTCCTGACGGTATGTGGGTTTGTGATTGATTAGGAAGAAAAAAGTATGACAGAAATTAATAAAGAGCTTAAAGGTTTAGGCGGTTGGCTAATTTTAATTTGTTTAGCGTTGATTATTACACCTTTACATTTAATGTTTAGCCTATTTAACGATTTTGCTCCAATCTTACTGGAGAATTATTGGGAAATTCTGACTACTCCGGGGACTGAAGCATATCACTACTTATGGGGACCTCTTATAATATCTGAATTAATTACAAATAGTGTCTTGATAGTTTTTAGTCTATATTTACTTTTTCTTTATTTTACAAAATCGTACAGATTTCCCAAGTTGATGATAATTTTTTATATTTTGAATTTATTCATACTTGTTGGTGATTATATCTTTGCCAATATGATTCCTGAAATTGCAAACGATACAAATTTAGAAACTGTACGGGAAATATTAAGCACAGTTGCAGCTACATTGATTTGGATACCATACTTATTAAAATCAAAAAGAGTAAAAAATACTTTTGTGAAAGAGGAAGTAGTCCCACTTACAATTCCCGTATAGCAGAGAAATATCGCAGGCTTGATGTAAACAATGCGGTGCCGATTAAAATAAGAATAGTACCGTAATAAAGAGGGTTTATCGGAAGATGTCTTAACAGCATGCCAATACTCATCATAATAAGCACCAAGATATACGATTGGTTCGCCTGAAACGCAAAAATACAAATTTTCTCTTTATTCGGCGATAGAGATTTTATCCGCTCTATATTTTTATCTATAATCTTATTAAAAACAAATTTACTTTTGAGAATTCCTAAAAGAGCGCCCCCACCGGTCAAAATATAGGAAAAAGAATTAAACGGCAGAAGTTTTGTAATTCCTCGACCTAACAAAAATAGTCCGATACACGCCCACAGAACTCCTGCGGTGAATATTAACGTTGTTCTTTTAACTGCCGGTTCGGGAATGCTCATACAGAAATTATACGATAAAAAGTTGTATATTTCTATGAAAAAATTATAAAATATGTGATTCTAAAATATGATTTTCCGAGTATATTATATAAAGAGCATACTTCGACTCCGCCTAGGGGCTTGTTGATAAACCTCTAAATTCGGAACATACTTCGACTCCGCTCAGCATGACATATTATAAGTTGTTGTGTTTCAAGTCACCCTGAGCGGAGTCGAAGGGTCTTGAAACATATTTTGGACTTTTTCAACAAGCCTAGGCGGGCAGCATGACAAAATATAGCTCGGCATGATTGATATAAAAGGATTATTATGTCAAAATATACTCAAACAGAACTGACAGAAAATGCAATGGCGGTCCTCAAACGACGGTATTTACTCAAGGACAGTCAGAGTAATATCATAGAAACTCCTCAAGAGTTATTTAAAAGAGTTGCTCAATTTATTGCCCAAGCGGATAAAAATTACGGAAAGTCTGACACTGATATTCAAAACGCAGCAAAGCAATTTTATGATATCATGTCATCACTCTGTTTTCTGCCGAACTCTCCCACTTTAATGAATGCCGGTCGTGCCAATGGACAGCTTTCCGCCTGTTTTGTTCTTCCGGTCGGTGATTCTATGGAAGAGATATTTGAGACAAACAAGCATGCCGCTATTATTCATAAATCAGGAGGAGGCACCGGTTTTTCATTTTCACGACTGCGTCCCAGAAATTCTATTGTTGCATCTACATCGGGAATTGCCTCCGGTCCGGTCTCATTTATGACGGTCTACGATGCATCAACTGAAGCAGTCAAACAGGGCGGTACTCGACGAGGTGCCAATATGGGAATTCTACGGGTAGATCATCCTGATATTTTAGAATTTATTTCATGTAAAGAAAATACAAATAAGATTACGAATTTTAATATTTCAGTTGCGATAACAGACAGTTTCATGGAAGCTCTTGCCAACAATGCCGATTTTCCACTTATCGACCCTCGCACTCAAGAGGTGTATGTTAAAGATGACCAAGAAGTTTGGCTTCAGGCTCAAGATTTGTTTGATACGCTTGTCGCTCATGCGTGGCAGACCGGTGAACCGGGGATTATTTTTATAGACCGCATGAACCGCTTGAACCCCACCTCACCTTCAGAAACAATCGAGGCAACCAATCCATGCGGCGAACAACCGCTTCCGCCGTATGATTCCTGCAATCTTGGTTCTATCAATTTGTCACAGTTTGTTTTGAATTCAGAATCTGAAAATTATACGGATTCAATTGATTGGGAAAAACTGGGTGATGTTATACGGACTGCTGTACATTTTTTAGACAATGTCATAGATCAAAATTGTTATCCGCTTTTGCAGATAGAAAAACAGACCAAGAAAAATCGTCGTATCGGATTAGGGATTATGGGATGGGCAGATATGTTAGTACAACTGCATATCCCGTATAATAGCAAAAGAGCTTTGCACCTTGCTGAAAAGATTGCTGAATTTATTGAGATTGAGGCTCGCAAGCATTCATCGGAACTTGCCAAAACCCGTGGAAAATTCCCAAATTGGGAGAACTCTAAGTATAAAAATCAAAACATTTCAATGAGAAATGCTACGGTGACAACTATTGCTCCAACCGGTACAATTTCAATAATAGCAGGTTGTTCATCGGGAATTGAGCCGTATTATTCAATAGCATTTGAAAGAAATGTTATGGACGGCAATAAACTTATGGAAGTTAATAAATTTTTCAAAGAAAGTGCCATAGAACAAAAATTTTACTCAGATGAGTTGCTGCAGGAAATAGCATCTAAACGGTCGCTTACTGTCATCAGCGAGATTCCTGATTCATTGAAAAAGATTTTTTTAACTTCTGCAGATATCAAAGCAGAAGAACATATAAAAATGCAGGCACTATTTCAGAAATACTGTGATTCATCGGTATCAAAAACTATCAATTTTCCTGAATCGGCTACGACAGATGATGTTGCTCGTGCATTTTTGTTGGCGTATGAAGAGGGATGTAAAGGTTTGACAATATATCGTGATAATTCCAGACCAAATCAGGTACTTTCTCCGGTTGCTCAAAAATCTGATATGAGCTCATCTGAACCTGTTGTAGAAAAACGACCTGATATTTTACATGGGATTACAGAAAAGATGAGAACCGGTTATGGGAATCTCTATGTAACGATAAATCTCAAAGATGGCAAACCGTTTGAAGTTTTTGCTCATATCGGCAAATCCGGTTATACTACAATGGCAGATACCGAGGCAATCTGTCGTCTTATTTCACTTGCATTGCGTTCTCAAATCCCAATCAATACAATTATTTCACAGCTTCGATCTATTGGCGGTGCCAATCAGGTCTTTTCGGGAGGTGCCAAAGTTTTTTCTATTCCTGATGCAATTGCTCAAATTTTGAACAAGCATTTTGCTGATTCAGGTTCAACAGAGTTTGAATCTTTTGAAATTTGCCCAAGCTGTTCATCTTCTATGCGTTTTGAGTCAGGTTGTTACAATTGTGCAAGTTGTGGTTATTCTAACTGCTAAAAATGCCGATAATCTAATAAATAAATATGTTTTCTTTATTGACAGGAAGCAATTAGTAGATTATGGATACACATATGAATTTGACACAATACATACCGGCAGGTCGAACATCGCTTGTGAAAAAAAATGGTGCCGGTTTGCAAATACAGACCGAATATGCATATCGTCCATATGCCCGCTTAACGACTACTATTATTCTAAATGGGCAGGTACTTCATAAAATAGAAAAAAAATTGGATAAACCGATTGAATCTTTTGAAGAACAAACTGTTATGGAAAATCGGATACAAAGACAACATGCCGAAGTTGTGTCTATTATTAAAGCGAATGATGCCACCAGCTTATTACAAAAATCTGATAGTCAGCCTATTCCAATTGTGTCAGAAGAAGCTCCTCAGCCTCAATCTGATAAAAAATATAAAAATCCTGTTATTGCCAAAAAAACTGCCGACAAAGAACTGCCAGTAATTGATAAATTTAAAGCAATAGACGGTGTCAAATATGTTTATCACTTAAATATTAACGGCGAATTTGTCAATAAAATTGAAAGTGATAATTTTAAGAAATCATTTTCATCGGTATTTAAGTCTATCTCCGAACTTATTGAAATTTTTACATTGATCCCCGGGGTAACATTTTCACGTGAATGCGGAGTATATGAAGTTGAGCGGAATAAACTTTTTTTAGTTTCTGCCGGGGATGATATTTATTTTGTCATGCTTGATAAAGCATCTTCTGATATTTCTTATGAACAAGTACTAAAATCAATAATTACACCGTCATATTTCTAAAATCTAAAAGTTATAGTGTGTAATCGTCAGGAAATTCGCCTAAGCGAATTGAGAACTAACGAAAAGATATCAGTTCACAATTCACTTTCCGTGAATCAGGAACTGACATAACGTTAAATTGTGACACAGTCTCTCCGCTCAGGGTGACGATTCGTGAGAATTGTTTTGTAGGGAATAGGCATGCCTATTCCTTAAAGAAAGGCAGAGGCATGTATCAACTTTTTTTAATTGTACTCACTTCAATTCCGCTCAGGGTGATAAATATTACGCAAATCTATCCAAAAATTATAAAAAAAACGGAACCGCATAAGAGTTCCGTTTACTTGATGTAATTTTATATAAATATTATTTTACTTTTTTCCAGATAATTCCGCCATCGGAACCAACAGCATATAACCGATTTTTCACAAGGACAAAATCATACACATCAAAAGATTTTGCCATTAATTCCTCATTCCAACTGCGACCGCCATCTGTTGTTTTTAAGATAGTGGATTTTGTTCCACCGATATATCCATCGTTTACATTTATCATTTGAGCGGCGATAAACATTGTTTGTGAGTCTTGTTGAGCCGGAAGCCAAATTTTTCCACCATCATTGGTATAGCCGCACATTCCTTTCAATCCGCAGATGATGCCTGTATTATTAAAAAAAGAAAAAGCACGACCGGGATTTCCTGTCAATGTAGAATCTGATTTCCAAGTTTTTCCAAAATCAGTGGAACTGTTCATCCGACCAAATGACTGTACTTTGACAGTATTGTTAAAATATCCGATTTCACTTAAGCCGAGTCCAAAAGGTTTTACTTTTGTCCAGTTTTTTCCACCGTCATCAGTGCGAAAAACCAAGCCGCCTAAAGGCGAAACAGAACTACGGCTCATGCCAATAAGCAAGCCGTGTGTATTATCGAACATTTCAACATCAAAGAACCATGGGACAGTGTCAGATACCGGAATTTTACTAAAGGTATAGCCGCCATCGGTGGTTTTCATAAAGGTTCCTTTGGAACCGCAAATAAAACCAATATCGGAATTCAGAAAATAAACATCTTCTAAAGAAATTCCGGGAGCAGGGTTAAATGTGTCAAAACTCTTTAATCTGTCAAAAGTGCGGATTAATTTACCTTTATGAGTAACAAAAAAGGCGGTATCTTCATTTACAAATGAAGCCCCATTAATATTTTCAGAATTTGGGAACTCTACAGCATTCCAGTTTTGGGCTTGAATCGAACATGTTGCCGTAATAAGTATACAGCAGACTAAGATAATGTTTTTCTTCATAATTTTAAAATTGTCTTTTCCGTTTTATCTTTTTACACTTACTATCGGTATAAGTTTAAAATAACTAATATTTTTTCAAATTGAAGAGATATTTTAAAATAAAACAAGGTTTTATATGTCAGATAAAACAATAGTTGAACTTACAAATGTATATTTGAAAACTGACCGTGGATATGAGGTTTTTAAAGATTTGAACCTCAAACTTCTTTCGGGAGAATCAGCTATTATTTATGGTGCCGCCGGTTCAGGGAAAAGTACGCTTATTGAACTGTTATTGGGGAAACGGTTTGCTGATTCCGGGTCTGTTGAGATGTTTGGTTCTATGTTAAAGCCTCGACAGAAGAAACTCATTAAATCGGTTCGCCGTAAAATTGGCGGTATTGGAGGACTTTTTTCATTAGTCCCTACATATACAGTTGCTGAAAATATCACTTTCCCGCTGGTTTTATCAGGTGAAAGAAAAAAAATGCAAAAAGAACGTCTTATGACGATGTTGACAGAGTTTTCTTTGTTAAATCAGGCATCGGTGTATCCGGCTAAACTGACACGAGTTGAAAACACTTTGGTTCAATTTGCACGTGCAAATGTCGCCCATCAGCCATTAATCTTAATAGATGAACCTCTTGCCGGAATGGATGCAAAAACGTATGAACGGATTTATGACTACATGGTAAAACTCGCAGTCTCGGGGTTATCCATGTTAATTGTATCTTCTGAAGAACTTAAAAGTAATCTTCCAAAAACATCCAGCTATCATTTAGTAAATGGGGGATTGGCATGAATAGAGTTGGGCATGTTTTTAAAGAGCTTTTTCGGAATTTATATAAAAATCCGGGAACTTCGTTATCAGCGATTTTATCAATGACATTACTATTTTTACTGTTTGATATTTTTTGGGTTGCTGCAGACACATCAGATAAGTTCTATGAAAATTATCTTTCTGATTTAAAGATGGAGGTTTTTATTTCAGAGGAGTATCCTGATTCTTCACTCGGAGTTATCAAAGATGAAATAAAAAGAATAGATGGTGTCAGTTCTATGACGTTTATCTCAAAAGAAACCGCTCGAAAAGAGTTGGCTGATTTAGTAGGGATTGATCTGCTTGTCGGGTATGACAGCAGTAATCCGCTGCCGCAGTCTCTGATTTTAACATTTCAATCTGATGTACTCAATTCTACCGATTTATCAGCAATTGAAAACCGTATTATGAGTCAGCAGGGTGTTTCAAACGTATATTATAGTAAAAATTGGCTCGCTAAAGCAGAATCGACAAAAAATATTATTGCTGATATAGGGCTTTTATTGGGTGGGTTAATATTATTAACAGTGTTAGTTTCGTCTGCCAATAATATGCGCTTAACAGCAAAAACGCGGGCGGTCGGGTTTTATCAAATGAGGTTATTAGGGGCAGGAAAACTTCTTTTGGCAATGCCGTTTATTATTGAGGGTGTTTTTCTGGGAGCTTTATCTGCCGGAATCGGCTGGGGGATGATATTCTACTGGAAGGATAAACTCCAGTTTGCAAATTTTGAAATTATTTTTCCGACTTTTGAAGAAATCGGTCTTTACTGTAGATCGGAAGAGCGTCGTGTAGGGAAAGAGTGTAGATCTCGGTGGTCGCCGTATCATTAAAAAAAAAAAAATAGAAATAATG
>CAJVYT010000125.1 GCA_913009765.1 uncultured candidate division Zixibacteria bacterium | reverse complement strand
GGTATGATATAGTACAGAGATGTGTCTTTCTTTTCTTTCTTTTTTTTTTTTGTGTGTGTAATTTTTTTTTTTCAAGCAGAAGACGGCATACGAGATAATATCAGTGTGACTGGAGTTCAGACGTGTGCTCTTCCGATCTCTAACTAATCTTTATCAAAAAATTACAATTAGTTCTATTTCTTTTTCATTTCTGTTTATAACAGCTTTAGCAGTATCACCTTTTTTGAACTTACTTAAAGCATTCATATAATCATATATATCATTGATAGTAATATCACCAAGTTGTATTAAAATATCACCTTTTTGCATACCCGCTTTATCAGCCGGTTTATCTTTAGTGACACCATCTATTTTAAATCCCTGAACATCGGAAACATGGTCCGGTATGACACCCAAAGTAACAGAATATTTTTTCTTTCTTTTACCTCTTGTTGCATCTTTTGTTTTTATGAAAATTAAAGGTTTCTCAAGGTGATCAAAATAGGTAAGAAGACTATCAACAAATGTTGCTACTTTTACGATGCCGTCAGCATCAATCTTGTCAATATCATCTGATGGTCTGTGGTAATCTTTATGGGCTCCGGTAAATAAATGAAGAGAAGGGATTCTACGAGCTGTGAAAACAGTATGGTCAGATGCCCCATAGCCTGATTTACTGGGAGTTAATTTGATTTCTTTGTAGTTCAGTGAATCAAAGAATTTTGTAAATTCACTCGTTGAGCCTACATCTAAAATTGCCAGTCCTTTTTCTTGATCTTTGAGCCTGCCAATCATATCCATATTTATCATCATGCGGATTTTTGTCGAGTCAACTGTCATGTGCTTAGCAAAATAGCTGGAACCAAGCAGCCCTGCTTCTTCACCGGAGAAGGCGATAAACAGCATTGTGTAATGAGGCTTTATATCGGTATGAGCATATTTACGGGCTAATTCAATAAGTGCCGCAACCCCCGATGCGTTGTCGTCGGCACCATTGTGAATAGCGGGCTTGCCATGGTAGTGAGAGGAGGCGGGAGTACCCCAGCCAAGATGGTCGTAGTGGGCTCCAATTATAACCGTAGAGTCAGTTTCACCTTTTACAATGCCGATCACATTTTGTGCTGTGTCGTGAATAGTAACTAACTCTGTTGTTCCGGTAATTGTGTATGGAGGTTTTGCTTGCTGCAGTTTCTCCATACCGCTTTTCTTGAAAAAGAAAATAGGGATATCTTGAGTGTGTATATCTATGACACCTCTTTCAATAAGCGTATCATCTTGGCTTTCAGGAGCATAAAAAATAATACCTCTCGCTTTTTCTTTTATTGCCCTGTTTATTTTATCTGTGAATGAACTATATCTATCAAAATCTATATGAGGATAATCTTTTGAATCAGGTTCAGATTTTTTTATAAGCAGTAGTTTTCCTTTTACATCTTTTCCTCTGTAATCATTATAGCTTCCCGAATCATCAGAAATTTTAATACCATACCCAACATCAATCATTTTCGTAAATTCAAAATCAGTAGAAGCCGATTGTTTGAGAAGAGTATAGTCTTTATGTAAGATAAGGTTGGAACCATTGATGGAAAATGTATTGTTTTTCGTTGCTTTGATTTGTTTTACAAAATCATAATATTGGAAATAATTATCTGTCCCAACAGATAACAACCCCGCAGATTTAAAAACAGAACGAATATATTCAGCTGCTTTGAGTTCCCCCGGCTCGCCGACTTCTCTGCCTTCAAGCGAGTCATTTGCCAAAACTTCAATATGTTTAAATATCGAATCCGCTGTTATAGTATATTGTGACTCAATCGCTTGTGAACTGATAGGCAATATAAAAAAGATGGAAATAATCAATAATTTTTTCATTTTTTTTTTTCTATTTTACGTATAAAAGAAAATTTTTATAAATATATGTGAATAAAAGTGAGTTGTCACCAGTTATTTAAATTGAACTTTTAATGTAAATAGCATACATTGAGTCCTGATAAGAAAGTTGTAATACAAATGGAGATTTTATATGTCGCAGAAAAAATGCCCCTCTTGTAATGCTCAAGTGGCAGCTCAAAGTAAATTTTGTCCTGAATGCGGTTCACCTATTTCACCAAACACTGCCCTAAAAGCAAAACATGCCAAAGGTAATTCGACTCGAGATACACTCATTATTATATCTGTTATCGTTGTTGCTGCAGTCAGCTATTTTATGATTAATAAACCGGTTTCTCATGAAGAGCATGCCCAGCATGAAGTAGACCCTGTACATCAAGACGTTGAGGGTATGACTTCGGTACTGGAAAATATGCCAACAGACTACAACTCTCTTGTTCAGCTTGGGAACCAAACAATGGATCAAAAGAATTTTCCTTTAGCTGCTGAATCTTACAAAAGAGCCTTAAAAATCAATGGAGATTCACCTGATGTACGCACTGATTATGGTGCTTGTCTGCATGCTATGGGATTACCTCAGCGTGCCATTGAAGAATTTATGACAGTTGTCCAGAAAAATCCTGAACATACAATTGCAAATTTTAATTTGGGTATTGTCTATTATACCTTGAATCAGATTGATTCTGCCAAGACATATTTTAATAAATATTTATCACTTGAAGCAACAGGTCCAACTTCCGATGCTGCCAAAAATTATTTAAAGGAGTTGAATAAATAATAATTACTTTTTTTAAAAATGTTGCTGAGTCAATGTATACAATGATGTATGATTCAGCATTCTTATTATTAATTGGTCTTTTGTTAGCTGGTGTCATACATCTGTTTCTTAATGAAAAACTGCTAAAAAGATTATTAGTCGGTACAAAAAATATGGTGGTTCTCAAAGCTGCCGTTCTTGGTATTCCACTGCCGCTTTGTTCCTGTTCGGTACTGCCGATGGCACATCAACTGCGAAAAAATGGACTCAACAAGGGAGCTACGGCATCGTTTCTTATCTCTACTCCTGAAACAGGTGTTGACTCTATCCTGCTGACATACTCGCTCACAGACCCTATTTTAACTGTTGCCCGACCGATGGCAGCATTTCTTACCGCCATGACTGCCGGAGTTCTAATCAATAAATTGGACTCCCAAGATACTCCGATAGAGCTAAACGATGTGAAAAGCTGTTCATCCGGTTGTTCTTCTTCAGACTGTGCATCATCGACAAATAAAAATCTCTCAATTGGAGAAAGAATATTAGAAGTTGTAAAATATTCTATCCAAACCGTTTTAAAAGATTTAGCTCCATATCTGTTAATTGGTTATCTGCTGGCAGGCTTTATTACAGTATTATTAGGAAATACTTTTACTAATCTTCCTGAATTTCTAACCTCAGGATGGGGAGGATATGTTGGGGCTGTTCTTGTTGGTCTGCCTTTATATATCTGTGCAACTTCATCAACACCTTTAGCGGCGGCATTATTGGCGGCTGGTTTTTCTCCCGGTGCTATTTTAGTTTTTTTACTGGTTGGGCCGGCTACAAATATTGCATCGTTGACTGTTATCTTAAAACTTATCCAAAAGAAAGCTCTTGCTATTTATCTTGTCTCTCTTGTCGTTGTTTCTATTGGATGCGGATTGCTTGTTGATTTTGTATACAAATATTTTTCTGTTGAAACAAACTATCTGCAGGGAGACCATAATGAACTTTACTCTTTGATTTTGCATCTTTCAGCAATATTTATTCTTATAATGATATTGTATTATTCATTTCTTTCTATCAAAAAACGTGTCTTAAAATTTTAACTTGTCAGGGCTAATCATTTCCTATTTGTTGTATATATGGAAACGATTCTTGAAAATAAATATATACAGAATTTATTGGATTTTATTTTTCCGCAGCTTTGTTTAGGATGCGGTGCATATTGTGAAAATGAAAAAAACATCTGCACAAATTGTGAAAATAAAATAGAAGAAATAAAACTGCCTTATTGTCTGCATTGTATGAATTATATGCATGATGAAATCAGCTGTGAAATATGTGCCGATAAAACTTTTGCTCTTTATTCCTATACAAATTATGCCGATCCAATTCGAGAAATTATTATTCAGTTCAAATTTAGGGGAATTACTCTTCCTGCGGAAATATTTGCCAAACGTATTTATGCCCTTTATGCCAATTTACTAAAAAAATATAATGCCGATTACCTTATTCCGATACCGCTGCACAAATCAAGAGAAAACGCACGAGGGTATAATCAGGCATCACTATTTGCCAATGAGATTGAAAAACTATCCGGCATCAAAGTTAACGAAACAATTCTTTACAGAATCAAAAAAAGAAAACCTCAGGCAAAATTAGCTGTCTCAGAACGAAAAAAAAATATAGACTCTGTGTTTTCTGTTGAAACCGGTACTACTGAATTGAAAAAGTGCATAATAATTGATGATGTTGTCACGACAGGCAGTACAGTTTTTGAAGCAGCAAAAGAATTGGAAAATTCAGGTTATAAGGTAGTGGCAGTTATTTCAATTGCCCACGCATTCTAATGGCTCTCAACGACCAACTCATAGATGAATATTTATTACATCTCAAATTAGAAAGAGGTCTGTCTGAAAATTCTATTGTCTCATATCAAAATGATATACATGAATTTTTACAGTTACATATTAAATCTTCTCTTTTTAAAATTGATAGAAAACATATAACGGTTTATATTGATATATTATCAAAATCTGCAAGAAAGCCTGCAACTATTGCCAGAAAAATTTCCTCACTCAAACAATTTTATAACTTTCTCGTTGATGTCTATCCGGTAAAAATAAAAAAAAATCCATTTCTTGCAATTTCCGCTCCTAAAATTTTACGGTATCATCCAAGCTATCTTTCACCTGATGAAATCGAAACCATTATAAATTCAATAGATATCAGCAAAAAAAACGGATTAAGAAATAGAGCTATCATAGAAATTTTATACGGATGCGGATTACGGATTTCAGAATTAATTCAATTGTCCGAATCAGACATTGAATTTGAGGCGGGTTTTATCAAAGTTACCGGTAAAGGGAATAAACAGCGGTTGGTTCCCTTAGGAAATTGTGCTAAAATTTCAATTGAACAATATGTAGAATTTAAAGAAAAACAGAAATTCAAAGAAAAGTCAAAATCTTTGATTGTAAACAGAAATGGAGCAAAAATTTCAAGAGTCGGATTATGGAAGATAATAAGGTCTGTAATATCTTCTGCTCATATTTCAAAACAGGTTACAACCCATACGCTTAGACACTCATCCGCCACTCATTTACTTGAGGGGGGAGCTGATTTAAGAATAGTGCAAGAAATGCTCGGACATGCCGATATATCTACTACACAGATATATACTACGATTGATCGGGATTATATAATTGCAGAACACAGAAAGTACCATCCTAGAGAATTGGCAGGGTCCACAGACAAAGGAAAGACCCCATAAAACCGTATACCATTTTGCTATACGGCAGGTAGGGATTTCTTTGGATTTTCATCTTCGGCATTTTTTCCAAAAAGACAAAATTCAACTGCATTTCTTTGATTCATTTGAGGAGTTGATTGTCCTTTGTCAAAGAAATGAGATAGATATTATTATTTTAGCAGGCGGAGAGGAGAATATCTTTCTTAAAGAAGTTGAGATGGTTTCTTTAATAAAAAGAAATATGTTTTTAGCTATTATTCCAATAATTTTATTTCATCCTAATCCTGATGAAAATTTGGTGATTACATCTTATCAGGCGGGAGCAGAGGATTTTATTTACGGTGACTGGAAAGAAAAATTAGTTGAAGTACGTATTCGCAAAATTATCGAACGAAGCAGACGGGATATGTCAATCAATCCCTCTACACATCTTCCCGGACCGACAATTATTGAGCATGAACTGGCTGAGCAGATTAAAAGTAATAATGAGTTTGCCGTTGCTTATGCTGATTTAGATAATTTTAAAGCGTACAATGACTACTATGGATATTATTTTGGGGATTCTATCATAAGGCTCACTGCCCGAATTATCAAAGATATTGTTTTTGATGTATGCCGTGAAGGTTTTGTCGGACATATTGCCGGCGATGATTATATCTATATCGTTCCACAGGATAAATATGAACTTATAAGTAAAACCATTATTAAAACATTCGATTCATTAATACGATTAAAATATGAAGATGCTGATTTAGAACGCGGCTATATTTCCACAAAAAATCGAAGAGGTGACCTTGAAGATTTTCCGATATTAACTCTTTCTATAGCAATTGTAATTAATCGTCAAGGAATGTTTAGTCATGTAGGAGAGATGTCAAAAATGCTTGCTGATTTAAAAAAAGCTACAAAATTACAATCCGGCTCAAACTATATGGTCGAGCGTCGCAGTAAATATTAATACTTACTTTTTTAAAACTTCATTTTTCAAACTCAATGACTGCTTAAAATTCGGATTTATCAGCAAAGCTTTATTAAGATAATACAGCACTGAATCTTTGGGAGCATGAGTTTTGTACAGCCCATATCCAATCAAATGATATGCCTGATAAAACAGCGAATCTTTTTGAACGCATTCCTTGAGCCTTACAAGTCCATTCTCAATTTGATTTCTTCTCATGTATGACAGTCCCCAGTTAAATAAATGTGAGGGCTTTAAAGTATTTTCTTTTAATGCAATATTAAACAATGAATCAGACTTGGTAAACATTTTCAATCGGGCATAAAATGATGCTGCTCTCGGTAATGCCTGAAAATATACTACATTTTGCCCTAATGATTTTTCATACATCTTATCTGCTGAAATAGAATCTTGTTTTTGGTCAAACAAATCGGCAAGGTTTGCATATGCCATACTGATATTACTACTGTTTTCATCCGATGAGTTTTTAAAAAGAGTTAATGCTTTGTTAAACAGTTGTAAGGCAGAATCAAGATTTCCTGTAGTTTGTTTGAGCAGCCCAAAATTATTATATGATGCGGCAAAATCTTTATCAAAACTAATTGAACGTTTGAAATTTCTTTCAGCATCTTGGTACAGTGCTAATTTATATTGTAAAAATGCAAGGTTATTCACAAGAGTTGCGGAGTTTGGGAAAACTTGATCAGCTTTTTTATACGCTTCCAATGCTTTTTGTAGTTCACCTAATTTTTCAAACTGGATTCCTTCATTAAAATATATCTGGAACTTTCCGCTGTCTCCGCCGATTTCTTTTTCGTTATAATATCTTTGATTAAAAAGTATAAGTGTGACAGCTAAAATAACAATACTGACAATATATTTTTTAGACCGATAATTTTTGAGTTCTGTATAGAGATACAATATACCGACAGAAGCAAACAAAATTAAAATCGGTACGAGTGGCAGACGATGACGGGCTGTCACTAAAACAGAACAATAGACGGAATATATGCCAAAAGAAATATATACAGAGGAAGCAGTTGTTTAAACTTTTTCCGTGAGGTATACATACCGACTAAAGCCAATGGTAATAAAAGTCCAAATGGAAAATAAATTATCTTATTCCAGAGTAAAGCAGAAAAAATCGATGACTTGTTTCTATGATAATAAATATCACCATTGTCAGAGTTTTCAAACCCGCTTACCAAATAGACAGATTTTTTCCATACTAAGCTCAAAAAGTTGCTCGGATTATCTAGAATAAACGACAATGCTTTTTGAGTCCAAAATGATGATGCCTCAGATGCAGTAAGATTTTTTAATGCTTCTTTTTCTGCTGCCTTATGGGTTACATTTTCAAATTCAGACCAACTGACCGACTCATCCAAAGCAACCTCCGGCATAAGCATCGTGAGACCATCGGCGTTTGGGTTATTGCCCAAATGCAGATTGATTCCGCCTTGAGAAGATATAAGAATAAATTCACCGGTTACCATAATATTTCTAATCGTAATCGGTGTTATGACAATCAATAATCCCGCACATAACGCCAAAGGAAGTTTGACTCTTTGAAAAAACTGTTTTGAACTGTTTTTTGTGTAAAACATCCAGAGCATAAAAAACGGTATAACCAGTAAAACATTCGGTCGTGAAATAGCCGCCAGTCCAAAAATAATTCCGGTGAGCAGCCAGTTTTTTATATCTTTCTTTTCGCTATATATTATGACTCGAAACAATCCCCATGTAATAAAGAAAAGAAATATCGCCGGAATTAAAAACATTGATTCATAAAAAATGAGTGTACCGTAAAATGCATATATCAGACCGGCAATAACAGATGTTGTTTTGTTAAATAGATGTTCTGTTGTCTTAACAATAAAAAATGATGTGCCAAAACATAAGAAAAGCTGCAGCAGTTTTGAGACAAAAATAGAACCGGAAGTAACCCAATATAGGAATGCCAAAAAGTATCCGTACAAAGGAGCTCGAAAATATGCCCCCTCACCCCAAAAGGAGTTATGCACAATGTCAGCAGCCCATAACCAATGAAACTTTTCATCTACCATCGGCAATAAAAAATCAGGCTGATAACTTAACTCAATTAGGTATGCGATGCGTACCAACAAAGCAATTGATGCTAAAATAAGAGCTGTTCTATTTTCTACAAACCATTGTTTCATGATTTTAAATATAAGAAAAATTATGAATTATTCAAAGTGTAATGACAAGTTAAAAAAAACGGAGCCAAAAGCTCCGTTTCTTGGTTAATATATGTAATACGATATTGCTACTTCTTCTTAAATCCTCGATACGCCAAATGTCCCATCAATGCAGCCAGTCCAAAGAACATAACCAATGACACCCACGGACCATAGGCACCGGTCAGCGTATTCATCGCCCCTTCATGGGCATCATAATATTCACCGTAGTAACCCCAAAGCCCTATCATGAATGCTACTAGCACACCTATCAAAGCATCACCGGCGACAATTCCCGACGCAAATAAAATTCCTTGTTCATTTTTCTCTTTAAATTCATCTTTTTTGGATACTTTCTTAATCAAAAGAGCCACCAAACCACCGGTCATAAGAGGAGTCGAAAGTGAGAGCGGAAGATAGAGACCAATAGCAAACGGTAACGATGAAATACCAAGCAGTTCAACCGCAAAAGCAATCATTCCACCGACAATAATAGGCAGCCACGGGAGTTCAGAATGCATCAATCCTTGCACGATTGTAGCCATAACATTTGCCTGTGGTGCTAAAAGTGGAGCTCTTGATGAACCTGCTATCTGTACAAACCCAAATGTATCGTTTAATAAATATACCATGAATCCCATTGCCAAAGCAGGAAAAAACAGCCCAACAAATTCAAGTAACTGCTGTTTCCATGGTGTTGCCCCCAGCAGGAAACCGGTTTTTAAATCCTGAGCAATATCCCCCGACATACATACAGCAATACAAACAATGGTTCCAACAGACATTGCGGTAATCATTCCGGTAACACCGTCAACCCCAAAATATATCAAAATCGTACTGGTAACTAATAACGTCGCAATTGTCATACCCGAAACAGGAGATGATGATGATCCGACAATACCAACAATACGGGCAGCAACCACAACAAAGAAAAACCCGAACATAACCGCCATAATTACACCAAGGAAATCAAGGTTTATATCCGGCAGCATCCAAATAGCAATAATAATACCTAAGACACCAAGAAGTACCCATTTCATCGGAATATCTTTATCAGTGCGGGGAGTGTTCTCGGAAGCTTCTGATTTATGGATAATTTGTTCAAACCCTTTTTTAAAAGATGATACAATAACCGGAAATGATTTCAGCAGCGACATAAATCCGCCTATTGCAACAGCACCAACCCCTAAATATTTTATATAAGAGTCACGAAGTGCTGCTGAACCCATATCCGCAAGGGGGATAAGCCCGGGAGCAATTATTGTCCCATGAGGAAGTTGGGTACCGATAAAAGCAAGTAAGGGAGATATTCCTAAATATCCTAAAACCGCTCCTGAGAGCATAAGGGCAGAAATTCGGGGACCAATAATATATCCGACAGCTAACAGAGCCGGTGTCGCATCAACACCAATAGTTCCGCCTTTAAAAAGACCTTTGAAATCATAATTGACAGATTCCGACCAGCCTTTAAACATGTTCATTATAATTTTATACAACGCCCCGACACCGATTCCGGTAAAGACTAATTTTGCTTTATTACCGCCTTCATCACCTGCTATAATGATTTCCGCACAGGCAGTACCTTCAGGGAATTTTAGATTTTTATGTTCCTGCTCAACATGATATTTCCTAAGCGGTATCATCAAAAGAATTCCAAGTGAACCGCCAAGTATTGAAAGCCAAAATATGGTCATCTGCGATATCTCGTAATTATACCCTTGAGCAATAAGGGTTTCATTTGCATTCCAGATAAAGAATGCCGGCACAGTGAAAATAATACCGGCAGCAAGCGACTCACCGGCAGAACCGATAGTTTGAACAATATTGTTTTCAAGAACAGTTACATTATTCCCAAAAAGTATTCGAAGCACTGCCATTGAAATAACAGCAGCAGGTATTGAAGCCGAGACAGTCATGCCAAATTTTAACCCAAGATATGCATTGGCACAGCCGAACAATACTGAGATGATTGCTCCGAGAATAATTGCTTTCCAAGTTACTTCAGCGATATTTTTTGATGCGGGTATAAATGGTTCAAACTTTTCATTATTGTTTTCTGCCATACATTCTCCGATAAATTGATTACTTTTTTATTTTGATAAAAGAAACGAGTTTAGGGGGCATTCTGTCAAGTTTTTAGTTTAATTGTTCTTGGTAGTGTTAAGGAATTTATTAGCAGTCATTTTATAGGTTTTGCAAACAACTAATATCTTTTTTGCAGTTTCACACGCTTCCATCTATTATATGATAGCATGAATT
>CAJVYT010000124.1 GCA_913009765.1 uncultured candidate division Zixibacteria bacterium | reverse complement strand
AAAAATCAGAATATTGATAAAGCAGAAATAGAAAGAAGGACAGGACAGTTAAGACTGTTTAAAATTTAACAAAAAAAACATTGCTAACTCAGATACCCCGCTGTCTCTGCGGCGGGGAGTCTTCATTGTGTATCGTCTTGTGGTTTGCCGTCATCTATAAAGAATTTAACATACGGAATGGGCATCTTATATACTGGATGATCTCGATAATGTATCGGTGGGTCCTTCTTATACATAGAAGGACTATTATGATAAGGATCCCATGTGTGATGAGATACAGCTATTAACCGAACTTCTCTTTCTTTTTCAAAATGTACGTTTTTATATTTTCTGGAGGCAGCATAGATTAAATTAAATGCTGCAAACCATTTGGAATCATCATCAAGACTGTCGCCATCCCATTCTTTCGCTTTCTCTTTTTCGAGTATCCACTTTTTGATTTCCTCGTTGCGGTAAACGCACTGGTACAAATTGGAATAAAGACTAATTAATTTATTAGCTTCAAAGCCGATACGAAAATTACCATAACTACGCCATTGTTCAAGTGATTCTTTACCTCTACTGAAAGATGAAATGTAAGTGTCATAGTTACTATCAGGATCGTCAATAAACTCTTTCCACCGATCTCTTACAATATTATTAGTAAAGTCACTATCAATAAATAAATCTATTTCCTTTTTCAATGCTTTACACTCAGTCGTATCATTGACGAATGCAACATTAGTTAGCCATATTTCACTGTTTTCTATAATTCCCCTTAAGCCCTCTGCTGAAGTATAGTGGTAAATTGCTTCATCAACAGGGTCAGCAAACGCTGACATAAGACTCATGAATTGATTGATATGTTTTTGTCTTTCATCCATTTACAAAGTTGCCCTTAACTAATGTGTAATAATCAGTCTTCTTGATTGATAACGTAAAAATCAGGCGTGCTAGTAAGCATCGCCTGCATAGGGTTGTTATGGTTTCTTTATATTATGATTAATTTCGACAAAATGTGGGTGCTTCTTCAAATAATCCCATACCCACGGACGGATATTGAATGGGAATCTATCCTCGTTAGCCTGATGGACTGCGGCATAGATAATATTGGCGTGTACCAAACCAGCAACCACCCCATCTTTAATCCAAAACTGTTGCGTCCGTGTGTTTTCTTTGAGATACCCAGAAAGCAACTCTTGTTCTTGGGGGGTGAGGTTTTCCAAGCGAGCATGTGCGGCTCTGATAGAACGAAATTTACCATATTTACTTCTTATCCATTCAACAACAACTGCGAGATAGTGACACCCAATAATACTTGCCGAGATAATAAAAGCACTACCGAGATAAGGCTTACCCTGTTCCCCCCAGAATCCAATACCAAGCGTATCCAAAAGATTCTCAGGCGCAAACACGCCAAAACCAGAAAATACCAAAATTGGCAAAAAATAATTGGCAGGTGTTTTCAACCACTCAAGAGCATATTTAAGCCAATTGTCAAACATTCATTTAACCATAACAGTTACTTTTATACTTATTCTATATTTATCAGCATTATATGAAAGGGAAAATGGATTGTCAATCAATTTTCCCTTAAACACATTTCTTAAATAGAAATATGGGGTCAGACATGACTATGGACATTTGACTGCCTTTAAGTCAATTAATCAGAAAACAATTTGTCAGTATCGTTGAAAAGTCAATAGTCATGTCTGACCCCTTTCCTTTAAATCCTTCAAATAGCAATCTAAAAAAATCACCGCTGGCCCGATTTAACGCCTTGTTAGGCACTGTTTTCTGTCGAATTTATAATATTGACGATAACGCTTGAACTAACAAAGTGCACGATTCCGCTTAGTGCGGTACCTCTCAGAAGCATGCCAACCAGTAAGGTCTTTGCTTGTTCGTTACTATTTAGTTGTTTCATATGGAAAACTGGACAACCACTTAGGCCGTCATAGCTTTCTAGCTTTATCGAGCTATCAATAATCAACTTATGACAGTGATCAGAGATACTTCTCCCCTGATAGATAGCTCTGAGAACGCTCCTTGTATTTTTGATTTCACGATTATCGTAGTCTATAAAATTGCTCTCAGATGGATAACCTATAACCCAAAGCTCATCATCTGGTTCTAACTGCTCTGCTGGCAAAATCCCTTGTTCTATATCTTGAGCTATTAGCGGGGCATCACCTGAACTATCAAAATCAGTCAAATCGATACGAAGCATGAATATATCTTTGTGATCATCGTCATCAGTTAATCCTTTATTTATGGTATATTGCTCGTTAAATGGCAACGATATTATTGAGTTGTCTGATGGAAATATCCTTAATGATTTAGGATCTCCACCAATATTCGCAAGAACATGAGCAGCTGTTACCCAATAGTAATTTTTAGAGGTTGCAATTAGAAATGACGACCCTTTCCCCCAATAATTAAACTTCGCATGATTATACTCAATAATAACTGGTCTAGATATTTCTTCAAATGAGCTCATATTTAATGCCTAACGCCCGAGCTGAGCAGAGGCCCTTGGGCCTTCTGTCTCAAGCGGATTTATCCGCCTCGGGCTGATTGTTCCCGAGCGCGAATCAGCGCGCAAGGGAACGATGAAGTCTGTGAATCGAGCCCTTGAGAATAGTAACATGCAGTAATACGATTAAAATAGCAAAAAATAATAAGAGCCCGATTCATCACCGCTGGTTCGATTTTACTGCACTCTATTGTTATGCCGTCCTCTCTATTTAAAAGTAGTATTTAGTTTATCGATTACCTCGTCGGTCTTATCGCATACTTCAAGTTGCACATCTAAAGCGGCGATATAATGTTCTGCTTTTTTCATGGCATCGGGGTTTGATTTATCTACAACTGCCATAATTTGTTCTTTGACATTTTCTATCATTAATCGGAGGTTCTGATTGGAGTTCTTTTCTTTTTTAGGGTCAAATGAACTTCTAAATCCGCCAATTATAAATGAGTGGGCCAGACGCTGAAATGGGAATAAAGCAGTGACATTTTTATCTGCTTTAACATAACGATCAAACATTTTTTTTACGCAATTGTCCCCATGCTTTTCTACATAATCGCAAACAGCCTTATCAACCTCGACAAATGGTGTTCCCCTTTCATCAGCCTCACGTTGAAATGCCGACACTTCCGATTCCTTAGAGTATGCGTCATTATAACCAGATCCTACAATATGGTCATCAGAGTGATAAACTGATCCACGTGTAATATAACCTCGACACATAATGCCTTTACTCATAAGTTTTATTACTGCGCCCCAGCAGTGGTTAATCAAATTGATTACTCCAGCAGGCGATACTTCGCTCGATACTATTACGCAGTCAGATATCTGAGTTAAGCGAAAATCGATGTTACGTTGGATATGGGTGCTTTCTGGACAGGTTGTCGGCCCATATGTTCTGAACTTATCTTGATCTTTTGGAGACCCTAATTCCTTTAGAATGTCTAATAGTTCAGACAAGGGCATTCCCTTACCTGCCTCGGCAGATTCCACCATTTTTTTGAAGCCCAGAACATCTAAAAAACCAATGAACTTATCCTTAAATTCCATATTATTCAAAGCTCGAAATATTAATGAAGCAGCGGATCATATATATTTATTCTATGCATAATGTGTGGATCACTGAATCGAACCATGCAGTATGACAAAATGCAAAAGAACTGTTTTGCTGACTATAAACAAACGAGGCTAAAAAAGCTCCCGCTGGTTCGATTTCAAGTGCATCCAATGGTTATACATTTCTTTTATGGTTATTCCTTCTATCACTGGTTATTTCATTTATACTTATGACTAATAAAAATTCTAAAAGTCGTCTGGAATACAGAATAAATCAGTACTAGCAACTCGAATAATTTTAACATCTGGGGGAAGAAGACTATTAAGACGTTCTTCAATAGCGACATGTTCACCTTCTGGATACTGCAAGTATATTTGCCGTACATGTCTGAACTGTTTAAAAATAAGGTCATCTATCTCTCGGTTAAAATATGGAAAAGAATACCCGATAATGACAATATCAGTTACATCTGATAATAGATTTAGGCCAACGTTTTTAAGCCTATTTTGTGTAGGATCTTCCCATGCAAAATTTATTTCGGCTTCAGGCGAAGAAGGTTCGGCAATATAATTCTTGTAAAGATTTATTCCTACTTCCCATGCTGGTTCATTTGTAGTGTTCAAGATTGCTCGAAATGAATCGCCAATGTGGCCCGGTGGGTGAGTGCCGCAACGTCCGTTAATTCTATAAATATACTTATTGAATGCCATGTCATCAATGACCGTATCTTGGTTTTCACAGAATCCGTAAAAAGCTTTTTCTAATTGTGTATCATAATTCCAAGTAAATATACGGAGATGCTCGGGCAGGTTTACACGACGACTACTATCAAAGCTCAGCACGCTTGCAAGAAACGCATCGTATCGCTGGTCTACATGATGCCTTGATTGCTCTATAACTAAATAAGTCGATAGCGCAGCCTTAAGTTTCTTAAGATTTTGGATATCGTTACGAAGAAATAACTTCTTAGCAAATGTATCTACCGAAAAGTGATGAGAAGATTCCTCTGCAAGCCAGTTTATGGCATTAAGTAAATTATCAAACTTCCGACCCCACAGTTGTTCCTCAGGAGTAATATCGGGATTATTTACTATAAATTTCATCGGTTTAGCCTCTCTTAAATCGTCAGCAAATTTATTGAGACGAGCTGAAAATTTAGAAGCCAATGGAAGAGTCTTACAACTTGCCCCAGCACCAAGCAAATATAAAAAAACATTATTCATCTAAGCACCATCTTTTATCGTTAATAAATTTCATATGTTAATCCGCGTCTCTGCTCATCAAATTGTTAGAGTTTTTTATTATCTCGTACAGTATCATCGAATCTATATGTAGGCACATTATGCTCTTTAACAGGTCTTAATGGAAAGTTTTCTTTTAGCATTTGTTCAAGTTTTTCATCATATGACCATGGAAATTCCATGTAACACCATTCAACATAGAAGTATCCATTACGATCTGATGTTATAGATAATCCTATACACTTTTCTAACTTTTGATCGTACTTATGTCCTAATGTTAAGTTTGATAAATAATGAGTTCTGTTTTTGATCATATCTTTTATGATTGGTGTGAACAGAAAGCCACTTTTATTTTCCGGGATACTAAATCTCCATGGCTTCACAAACTCATCGGCCGTGGCTTTATCTCTGGCTAGGTCAAATCGCTGTTTGAACATCTTTAAGTCGGAACGTTTAAATTTCGCTAGTTCAGTGATTATCTTGTAATAGTCTTGAGGATTGTCTGTAACTGTAATGCGATCAGCAAAAATTCTAGCGATATAAGTATAATCCCACTCTAAACGATTATCCTTCAAGGCTGTAAGATATTTACTGCTTTTATCACTTGGTTGGATAGTAAGATCACCATAAAGAAAATGCCCTAAAAGAGCAAGTTCAGGAATACGAGAAGTTTCTTTATCCCATTGATTAATTAGATCCTCGCGGTAGGATAAATAATGATGTATTTCCATTGGGGTGACTAATGTTCCACATATTTCAATGTAATCTTCTATGTGAATAAAATGAATAAACCCAGCAGATGAACTTTTATGATATTTTTTATTGCGGCACTTGATAGGAAGAACTTCGTGGGCTGAGTAAAGAACAATTTTATCAATTGAGTTTAGCTTTGCTGTTGCAATATTAAATGCATGATTCCGGTCATTGGTTAAATAAATCTCTTTGTATTCCCTTAGATATCTTAAAGTATCTCTGATTTGTTTTGTCGCTTCACGAATAACCTTATTATTAAACCACTTTTCCTCATCTTCAGGATTCGTATCTGTAGAAATATTACGATGTTTTGATTGAAACGCAAAGAATAGGTCGTCTATCCAAACAACATGATCTGCAAAATCTAATTCTTTCCGTGGTTCTGGAGAGAACTTATTCCTTGAAAATGAAAACTCTCGAAAGAATACATTTGAATTTAATTTGGATGTGTATCTCTCTAATGCATTCATATGGTTATTTTATTCAACTCTAACAGTTACTTTTATACTTATTCTATATTTATCAGCATTATATGAAAGGGAAAATGGATTGTCAATCAATTTTCCCTTAAACACATTTCATATTAAAGGTGAGAGGTGGCCGGGTCTGTTTGGACAGGCAGAATCGATTTATAAGTGATAAGCTGCCTGTTCATACCGCTACCTGCTTTTGAGGTAGTATACTCCAGTAAACATTATCCGGGGTCTTTCGGTCAAGGCTTTGATGCCTGCGCCTGTGTTATAGAATTCAAAATACGTTGTAAGTCCCGGTCTGACAGCAGGAATAGAATCATATGCCTTCAAATATACCTCTGTGCGCCTGCTCCCCCTTTAAATAATTAAAGTTGCCGAATAGAGGATTTTTACATTAGAATGAAACAGCGACCAGCGGGAGCGGATGTGATCAAAATAACAGACCTTACATTCAGATTTCCGTAGGGAAGATAAAATGGAGTTGTTGGAATAACATGAAACTTACAGATAATGAGATAAGAGATATTACCCGCTATCTTGAAGAGGGCAAGCCCCTGCCGGAGAAGTACCGTTTTCTGCTGTTTGAAGACAAACGGGAGGTCGAGCTGGTCTGGAATGGTAAGACGAATGAGGTGTGTAATGTTGTGCTGCCCTTTCAGGTTATTGAACAGGTGGATGAACCGCGCTCGGAAAAGGAGTTAAAACTTCAGGCCGGGCTCTTTGACTCACATACCGGCAGGCAGATCAAGGGCTGGAATAATAAACTTATCTGGGGTGATAACAAGCTGATTCTGTCCTCATTGAAAAACGGGCCGCTCAGGGAAGAGATCGAGGCGCAGGGCGGGATTAAACTGATTTATATTGATCCGCCGTTTGATGTTGGCGCGGATTTCAGTATGGATATCGAGATCGGCGGCGAGACCCTGACCAAAAAGCCCAACATGCTGGAAGAACTCGCCTACCGCGATACCTGGGGCAAGGGTGCGGATTCCTTTATCGCCATGATCTATGAACGGCTCGTGCTGATGCGGGATTTGCTGGCAGAGGATGGAAGTATTTATGTGCATTGTGATTGGCGAGTGAATAGTTATATTAGATTGGTTATGGATGAGGTTTTTGGGAAATATACATCTGAAATTGCATGGAAAAAGTCACGCTCTGTAAAATCCCAAAGCAACCACTTTTCTAATATCAAGGACAGCATTTTTGTGTTTACGAAGTCCGATAATTTGATTTTTAATCCACAATTTGTCCCAAAGGATGAACAGTTACTTAAAACGCATTACCGGCATGTAGAAGAAGAGACAGGTCGTCGATACAATCTTGCCGACTTCACTCAAAATGGTAGCGGACCACCCCGAATGTTTGGTGATAAGGAGATTGGGCCTCCTCCTGGAAAACACTGGATTTGGAGTCAAGACAAAATTGATGACGGGATGAAAAACGGTTTAATTTTATTCTCTAAAACCGGAATACCTTATGTAAAACGTTACTTTGATGCTGGTGAGGGTACACGAGTTGCCGATATTTGGGATGATATATATCCTGTGAATCAGGTAGCAAAAGAAAGAGTGGATTATCCAACCCAAAAACCTGAAGCTCTATTAGAGCGCATAATTAAAGCCTCCTCTAACAAAGATGATATAGTCTGCGATTTTTTTGCAGGAAGCGGAACAACTCTTGCCGTGGCTGAAAAGCTTAACCGCAAATGGATCGGCTCTGATCTCGGTAAATTTTCCATTCACACAACCCGAAAACGTCTAATCGGTGTACAGCGTCAACTCAAAGCAGATAACAAAAGCTGGCGAGCCTTTGAGATACTTAATCTCGGCAAATACGAACGTCAGCATTATATCGGCGTCAATCTTTCCTTGCGTGAAGAAGAGAAGCAGAAGCAGCTTGAAGCAAAGGAAAAAGATTTCCTGAATCTCATTTTACACGCCTATCGCGCCGAGACAGTAACCCAGTTCAATACTTTTCAGGGGAAAAAGGCAGGGCGTCTTGTTGCTGTGGGGCCAGTCAATCTTCCGGTTACCCGACTTTTTGTTGAAGAGGTCATTCTTGAATGCCGCCAGAAGCATATTACTCGTGTTGATATTCTCGGTTTTGAGTTTGAGATGGGCCTGTTTCCCAACATTCTTGATGAAGCAAAAGCGAAGGGGATTGATCTCGCAATGAAGTACATCCCGCGTGATGTCTTTGACAAACGTGCAGTTGAGAAAAATCAGGTAGTGTTTCACGATGTATCGTTTATCGAAATAAAGCCTCACATTAAAAAGAAGGGGATAGCCGTTGAGCTTACTGATTTCTCTGTTTTTTATTCTCAGGATTCTCAAAACGCTGATGAGACCCTGAAAAACAGTAAAAGCAAGGTCATAGTAGACAAGGGACAGGTCGTCAAGATCAGCAAGGACAAAAAGGGGATTGTGAAACGTGAAGTATTGACAAAACATTGGACAGACTGGATCGATTACTGGTCAGTGGATTTTGATTTTGAATCCAAGCGGGAGATTGTCAGTGTTCAGAATGAGGAGAGCGGTGAAACAGAAGAAGTCTGGACAGGCGACTTTGTATTTGAAAATGAGTGGCAGTCCTTCCGTACCAAAAAAGACCGCTCTATAGAGTTGAAAAGCGTCTTTCATGAAAGCCAGCCCGGACGCCGCAAGATTGCCGTAAAAGTCGTAGATATTTTTGGAAATGATACAATGAAAATAATAGAGGTTAATATATAAGGCACTATGACGACTGTTGAAGAATTTGATAACTGGATGACAAAGGGCGAAAATATGAACCTTGAGTTCAAGTCTGCCAGAAACAGCTTCAGTCATAATAGAGATCTGCCTGATTATTGCGCTGCATTAGCAAATGAGGGAGGCGGCAAGCTGATTCTCGGCGTTAATAACGATAGGAAAGTTGTCGGCACCAAAGCCTTTGAGGGCACTCACAATAAGCTATCCAACGATCTGCTATCCGGTATAAGGATCAGGATTGATGTTGAGGAATTAAATCATCCAAAGGGGCATATTCTTATATTCCATGTGCCATCCCGTCCTGTTGGTCAGGCAGTTCGATCAACTGGTAATTACCATTATCCAATGCGGGCAGGTGAGTCGCTTGTTGAAATGGACCAGATGACGTTGAAGAAAATTCTAAATGAAACCGCCCCTGATTTTTCTGCGCAAATCGTGGACGGATTAAGTGTGGCCGATCTTGATGTTGTGGCAATCAAGAATTTTAAGAACAGATGGGCAGAAAAAGCAAAACGGGTTGATTACCTGGATTTCCCCAACGATAAAACCTTACGGGCTCTGGGCTTGTTGACGGATAAAGGATTGAACTATGCGAGTCTGGTTCTGTTCGGAAAAAAAGAAAAGATCGATCAGAATCTGCCGGGCAGTGAAATTATATTTGAATGGAGGCTTGACTCAAGAAAAACAACTCACGATTTTCGCAAGAATTGGCGTGAACCATTTTTCAAGATTTACGATGAAATTTGGGAGACGATAAACGCCCGCAACATTAGAATCCCTTTTCAGGAGGGCCTATTCCAGCGTGAGATTTTCTCTTTCAGTGAGAAACCTGTGCGAGAAGCTCTCCTTAATGCAGTGGCTCATAGAGATTACACAATTCAAAACCAGTCAGTTTTTATAAAAGCGTCGCCGGATTCTTTTAGCATAGAGAGTCCCGGCGGATTTCCCCCCGGCATTACTATTGAAAACATTCTTCATAAACGGAGCTGGCGGAACCGGAGCATTGCAGAAACATTTGAAAAAGCCGGAATGGTTGAAAGGTCCGGCCAGGGGATGGACGACATATTTGAGCATACTATCAGGGAAGGAAAAGGGATGCCCGATCTTTCCAGAAGTGATGAATTTTCTGTCAGTCTTACAATTCCTGCCCGGGTCAAGGATAAAAAATTTATTCTTTTTCTGGAAAAAGTTGTCAATGAAAAGCAGATTTCTTTTTCTTTTGATGAAATATATGAACTTGAACAAATTCGTGAAAATCAGCCGGTAGCCAGCCTTCAAAGCAGCGATAAATTTCTGAATGCTGGCATCGTTGAGCAGGTAGGCAAAACCAGTGGGGCAAAATATATACTTTCTCATGCATATTATGCTCACGAAGGCAAGGTAGGGGTGCACACAAAGCTATCTGGGCTGTCACGCGCCAAGAATAAGGAGCTAATACTTAAACATCTAAGAATGAATAAGGGCTTTCGCCATGATTTGCAGGATGCGTTTAAGGAACTTAAAGCCAAGGATATTTCGAATCTTTTACAAGAATTGCGGAGAGCTAATAAAATTGAGTATGTAGGGCCTAAAAAAACCGGATATTGGAAACTTAAAGATTAGATTTATTTAGATTTAAATTAGTATTAAAATTCTCTTTAAGCTTAAATTTAGCTTTATAATCAATATGTTTTGAATAAATAAATTAGCTTTATTCTAAATCTAAAGTACATTTAGAGGCTTAATGGCACTACATCCTGATTTTCCAAAATCGCCTCATATAATCCTCGATCCAAAACTTCGGTGGTTTCCTGCAGACGAAGCCCTGCGCGAATCGAGCTATGAAAAGCTGCTGCCTCCTCTCGTGCACCAACTGCGAAATAAGGTGAACGCATGGCGGGCAAGCGGGTATGACGGTGCCACCGATAGCAGTGTAGCGTTGTTAAATTGGTGGTTTAAGCATGAACACCTGATACCGAAATCAGACGGCACAATGGAAAGGTTTCAGTATTACTTTGCCCAGCGTGAGGCAGTTGAGACCATTATATATCTGTATGATGTAGTCAGAGTGAAAGACAAATATGACCTGCTCCGCTATGATTCTTCGGGTGCTGTGTCTGCCGGGATGTTTGACGAATCGTGGCTTCGGTTTGTGGTAAAGATGGCGA
>CAJVYT010000123.1 GCA_913009765.1 uncultured candidate division Zixibacteria bacterium | reverse complement strand
TTTTTTCTTGTTTTTTTTTTTTTTAATGATACGGCGACCACCGAGATCTACACTCTTTCCCTACACGACGCTCTTCCGATCTCGGACTTCATTAATCCCTTTACATCGTACGGAGTAGCAGGTGATGCTATTTTTAAACCGGGAATGGTCATAAACAGTCCTTCCATATTCTTAGAATGTTGAGCCGCCGCCTGGAAACCTGCACCACTGTAGCTTGTAATAACAACTGGCAATTTCAGTATACCGCCAAACATATACCTCATTTTTGTAAGCTGATTTAAAATTTCATCCATAGGAACACCTAAAAAATCAGCAAACATCACAACTGCAATAGGTCTCATTCCTGTAGCAGCCGCTCCTATAGCCGCTCCTACTATAGCTGTTTCTGAAATAGGAGTTTGTCTTAACCTTTCAGCGCCATATTTGTTAAATAGGCCTTTGTATTCACCCAGCGCATTGCCCCAAAATTGACCTATATCTTCGCCTAATACAAATACATTTTTATCTCTTGTCATTTCTTCATCGACCGCTTCGTTAAATGCTTGAGCATAAGTAACAGTTTTCATTTTGCTTCCTCCTTTTTGTGTTTTTTATGCCCACACATCTTCAAAAGTTTCATTTACATTTGGATATGGGCTTTCTATAGCAAATTTAACAGCATCTTCTATCTCTTTTTTCAAATTTTTATCAATATCATTTAATTCGCTTTCTGAGATAACCTTATCACTTATAAGCTTTTTAGCAAATCTTGGTATGGGATCTTTTTTTGCCCACTCGTCAATTTCTTTTTTTGTTTTATATTCTTGGGTATCACCTTCAAAATGACCATGATATCTGTATGTTTTACATTCAACCAAAGTAGGACCCTCTCCTTTTCTTGCTCTTTCTATTGCTTCTTTTACTGCATCATATACAAAGAGTACATCGTTGCCGTCTACTGTTACACCGGGTATGCCATAAGCGCAAGACCTATCCGCAAGGTTTCTTATCTTTGTAGAATATGTTACAGGTGTTGATTCCGCATAACCATTATTTTCTATTACAAATATAACAGGCAAATTCCAAATAGAAGCCAAATTAATTCCTTCATGAAACCTTGTAGTGTTACATGCGCCATCACTAAAGAAACATGCGCACACTTGATCTGTACCTCTCATAACTGCAGATAGTGCAGCTCCATTTGCTATAGTTATGCCAGCTCCAACAATGCCATTGGCACCGAGTATGCCAAGTTCAACATCGGCTATATGCATAGACCCACCTTTGCCTTTGTTATAGCCTGTTTTTTTGCCGTACAGTTCAGCCATCATCTTATCCGTCTTGCCGCCTTTCGCTATTACATGGCCGTGTCCTCTGTGAGTGCTTGTAATATAATCATCTTTTCTAAGATTGGCACACGTGCCCACAGCTACAGCTTCTTCTCCACTGTATAAGTGAATAAAACCCCCAATATTACCGGCTGCGAATTCTTTTCGCACTCTTTCTTCAAATTCTCTGATTCTAACCATAGATTCATACATAGAAAACATTTTTGCTTTATCCATAGTAACCTCCTTACATAAAAATTTTATCGCCACTTAAATTATTTAAGCCTGGGTGTGTATCAAATCTAACCACTCCCACAGGAATCTTGTTATTTACAGCCTCTGTAATCTTGGAAACACCAATATTTCCAAATCCACCGCATAATTCAATAGCTTCTATGCCTTCCTCTAAGAGTTTTTTTGAGATGTCGACTGCTTCTGCGTAGTTTTTTACCCCAACCACATATAATTCAACCGCTTTTGTCTTTATGATGCTTTTATCTATAGAAGCATCAACATCTGGAGCTAAAAAAATAAATGCTGCTTTGAGAGTCATTTAAGCATACCTCCTTTTAAATATTCAGCTATATTGTTTCTTGGTTATATTGTAAAACCCTATTTTTTCTAATTTCTCTGCGGTACTACAATAGTACAATTATAATGGACCCAATGGCCAATACAATTTTTTAAAAAATAAGTTTGATTCTCATGACACCCCATATACATCTATCTCATTACCGTAAGCCGTGCAGAAACAGATAAGCCTTTTGTGATATGCTCAGCAATTATTTTTCTCATACCGATTAGGGACACACCTTCCTTTAGCCTTTTTTCCATCCCATTCCTTTTTTTAAAAGTTTTTATTGTTTAAAAATAACGCTTCTTTCAAAAACTATGTTTCAATTATTCCTATCGCCTGCCCTTGCGAGATCTCTTCATTTTCCTTAACCATAATAAGCAATTTTCCGGATGCCGGTGAATCAATTGTAACAGTAATTTTTTTAATCATTACCTCGACAATTTCTTCCCCTTTCTTTACCTCTTCCATATTTTCTTTATACCAATGAACCAATACACCATTGGGTGTATCCGTCGATATCTTCGGGACATTAATTTCAACCTTCATCAAATTTTCCTTTACCTTAACATTTCTTTTACAACCTTGATTATTTTTTCTTTATCAGGTAATGCAAACTTTTCCAATGCCCTGCTATAAGGAATAGGAATATCCGGATAAGCTAATCGTTTGGGTAAGGTTTTTAAGCTATTCCCTATATTTTCAAAAACTAACGCGATTATCTCACCAGACATACCATAGCTCTTATAATCCTCATCAATTACCAATAATCTACCTGTTTTGTTAACAGAGTTAAAAATAATTTTTTCATCAAGGGGTACAAGACTTCTTAAATCAATAACCTCAACACTTATTCCTTCTTTCTCAAGATCTTTTGCTGCCCATAAGGCTTCATAAATCATTTTAGCTACTGTCACAATTGTGATATCATTACCTTTTTTGATCACATTACCTTTACCGATAGGGATCGTATATGGACTTTCCGGGACATCTTTAATTGCTTCATCAAGCGGGGTTATCCATCCAAGCCCCATTATACCCTTATGGAGGAAGCATAAAACCGGGTTATTGTCTCTGATTGCGGAAGTCATTAAGCCTTTTGCATCATATGAATTGGAAGGAATCACTACCTTTAATCCCGGAACATGTGCAAACAAGCTATAAAGACATTGGGAATGTTGCGCTGCATCACCATAACCTCCACCTATTGCTGTCATTATCACAATAGGCATTTTAACCTGTCCATTAGACATATAATGAACCTTTGCTATATGATTGTAGATTTGATCCATTGTTACCCCAAAGAAATCAACAAACATCAGTTCAGCGATGGGTCGCATTCCCTTTAAGGCTGCACCTAAAGCCCCTCCTATGAATGCCGATTCACTTATGGGTGTATCTTTTATTCTCTCAGGACCAAATTTATCTACTAATCCTGTTGTCGCTCCAAATATTCCCCCATAAATTCCCACATCTTCACCCATAACAAAAACATTATCATCTCTTGCCATCTCTTGTTCGATAGACTCTGATATTGCTTTATACATTGGTAATTTTCTTGCCATTTTATTTCCTCCTATGCAAAAACATTTTCTAATGCTTCTTCAGGTTCAGGATATGAACTATTTCTTGCAAACTCTATTATTTCATGTATTTCTTTTACAATATCTCTTTCCGTCTTTCCAATCATTGCCTCCGTGAGAATGTTTTTATCCAGGAGCAGTTTTTTGAACTTAGGGATGGGATCTTTCTGTCTTGCAATTTCCATATCCTTTTTGGATCTATAAAGCTGTGGATCTCCCTCAAAATGGCCTCTTAATCTAATGACTTTTACTTCTATCAAACTCGGCCCTTCACCTCTTCTTGCTCTTTCAACCGCTTTTTTTGCAGCTTCGTAAACAATAGTGACATCTTCTCCATCCACGCTTTCACCCGGAATACCATATCCTTTTGCTCTTTTGCTGTTTTCTGAAATAGCCGTTGATTTGTCTTTTGCTACGGAAATTGCCCAGTTATTGTCTTCGATAACAAATATGACCGGTAATTTCCAAAGAGATGCAAGATTTAAGGACTCATGAAAAGTACCTTGATTAGCTCCACCATCACCACCAACTGCAACAGCAACATAATTCTTATTCTGCATCTTAGCCGCAATTCCAACTCCCACGGCTTGCGGAAAGCTTGATCCTACAATTCCGCTGCAACTAAAGTTTACATTTGGATCAAAAATATGCATATGTCCACCTTTTCCTCTTGAGAATCCCGTTTCTATACCAAAAATTTCGCATGTCATTTTTCTAAGATCAACACCTTTAGCAATGGCAAAATTATGAGCCCTATGTGTTCCCACAACTGCATCATCTGGCTTCAAATGCATACAAATTCCCACTGCCGAAGATTCTTGACCGGAAGATAAATGAAGCTCACCTGGTATTGGACCTGACGAAATGTCAAAAGTAGGTGTTTTTCCCTCATAATAAACTTCCCCCAATGTTTCTTCATATGTTCTTATTTTCAACATTGTTTTATACATTAACAGAAGCGTCTCTTTTGGAATTTTTTCTAACAGCATTTATATTACCTCCTTTAGTCTATTTTCAAACGTAAATTATCTCGGCATTCCATTGCTATCATTAGATCATCCTGATCATAATTTTATAAAAGAACCGTGATCTAGTCTTTGATTTTCACTCATCGCATCTTTCTCAACCTTAAGTATTTAATACAAGTTATATATTAAGTAGATTTCTATATTTGTCAACATAACGAATCACCCCATCAAGAATCTATATGAAAACTATAAAATTGAGGAGGTAAAATCTATGATTGAAAAGACAGATCTTTTGGTGGAAGCTAATCTTATGTTTCTTAATCTTAAGAAAATCTTAAGGAAAAAAGGCCGCTGTGAGAGAAGTATCCGGGAGATACAAGAAGGCATCTCAGATAGGAAAAAGGAAAGATATTGAATGAATTAACAGGTTACACAAGATGTTACGGCTCATATGTATCAAAAAATAAAATAAGAAGGTATAAGAGCTTCTCCAAAAAACTCTATTTTGTCATTACGAGCACCATAAGAGTACGTGGCAATCCTTTATTCATCAAGTTTTAGTTTCCCTCTTTGTCATCGCGAACACCCAAAGGCACATGGTACGTGGTGTTCCTGTTTCCACCTCGTAGGTGGAAACAGAGGCTCTGGAAACAAAATAGCTTTTATGGCATATACGCTGGTAAGGCATCTTGAGTACAGAGTCAGACTTCAGTATATCAGACTCTCTCCTGAAAGAATAAGACAGCTCCTGCTCAGTGTTCAGGCTACAATACTCTTTGACAGAAAAACCAAAAACAGATTCGTTCTGCCTTCTGCGGTTGCCTGCCTGGATATTAAAAAGATCTACAGATTGATGGATGTCCCTCTCCGCAGATCTGTCTATAAGATATAGATTGTAGTGCTCAACTTAAAAAAAGAATGCCCGTAGAATAAGGGTTTATTCGAATAAGTGGGCGAAGTCGGAAGGTGCCCGCATGTTTGAGCAAAACATTAGGAGAGGTATGCGGAATATACAGGCAAATTAGACTTTAGCTTGGTCAACGAAAGCTATAGGAAAATTTAGATAAATGAATTACCCACACTTTTTTAGAAGAAACCTCAAGTTATATATAATCATCGAAATCACAGGAGATTATGAAAATCTATTAAGAGAATCTAAAAGTTGCTTGATGATAACAAAGGGAAGTCGGGAATTGCGGGCAATAGTATACGCTATCCTCTCATCATTCAACCTTTTATTATCTCAGATAACGACTTGAAATATGCTTTTTCTATACAAAATACATCCATAAAAAAGTCAATTATATAGTCTGAAACCTTATTTATATCAAGTTTTCTTCCAACGATAATTTCCATAGAAATAACACCCTTGTCTTTAAGTCCACATGGGATTATGTTATCAAAATATTTAAGTTCGGTATTTACATTTAAAGCAAAACCATGCATGGTTACCCACCTCCTTACCGCTATTCCTATAGCACAAATCTTTTTATTACCGATCCAAACCCCTGGATTTTCTTTGCTTCTTGTCCCATCAATACCATAGTTTTTTAAAGTTTTTATTATCACATTCTCTGTATCCAGGACATATTTATGGAGGTTAGTATAACAATTTGAAAGTTTTATTATTGGATATCCCATAACCTGGCCGGGGCCATGGTAGGTTATATCGCCTCCGCGATTAGTATGGTAGAGAGATATGCCATGTTTTTTAAGATAGCTCTCAGTTACAAGAAGGTTGTCTGCATGCACCTTTGCTCCAAAGGTATATACATGAGGATGAGATGTAAGGAACAAAGTATCTTCGATCTCATCCTTTTGCCTTGCTTTTAATAACTTTTCCTGCAATATGTAAGCTTCATTATACGGCATATTAAAACTTTTTACTATGTTTAGCGTTCTCATATTTTTGTGATAAATTGCGGGAAACATAGAAGTTGCATATTGATGGCAAGATCAGAAATTCCCTGGGCCGGCAACAGGCGGATATTAGCCATGAATAGACTGTTTAATAACAGCATGGGCAGCTTCTGAAAAAACTTCAATAAGGGTGGGATGGGGATGAATCATATCTGCAAGTTCCTCCGCAGTACATTCAAGATTTAATAAAGCTATTGCCTCGCCTATGAGCTCGGTTGCTTTAGATCCTATTATATGCACACCTAAAATTTCGCCATCTTTTTTATTCACCACGAGTTTTATGTTTCCAAAAGCCTCATTAGAAGCTAAAGCTTTTCCGTTGTACTCAAATGGGAAATTGCTCACTGTTATATCGTAATTATTAGAGGCTTCCTCCTCACTCATGCCTATAGATGAAATTTCCGGATCTGTATAGATACAGAAAGGAACCCTTCGATAATCTATTTCGGATTCCATTCCCATTGCGTTTTCGCTTGCGACAATGCCTTCTTTCGATGCTACGTGGGCGAGCTGTATTCCACCCACCACATCGCCTATGGCATATATATTGTCAACCGAACTGTTCATGTGATCATCAACAGATATGGACGATCCGTTCATTTTAATGCCAATCTTTTCTATACCCAATCCTTCCGTATACGGCCTTCTTCCTGTAGCAATAGCAATAATTTGTGACGCCATTTCAAATTTTTGCCCTTCAACTTCAATGCTTACCTTATTATCGTAGCCTGCTCCTTGTATTGCAAAAACTTTTGCTTTAAGGTAAATGCTTATTCCTTCTTCTGTAAGGAATTTAAACAGACTTTCTCCGAGGCTTCTATCCAATCCTGGAAGTAGATGATCCATCATCTCAACTATAGTAACTTTGGATCCTAACGAGTTGTATATAGAAGCAAATTCAACCCCTATAGCGCCTCCGCCTATAATAAGAATTGATTCTGGGACCTCTTCCATATTTACAAGATAATCACTGTCTACGATTCTTCCATTAATTCCTGGAATAGGTGGTGTTACGGATGTTGATCCTGTAGCAATAATAGCCTTCTTAAAACTTATGCTTACTTTCTTATTACTTGTTGTGCAAAGAATTGTATGTTGGTCAAGAAACGCTCCTGTTCCACTAAGCACGTTTACCCTGTTTTTTCTCATCAGGTAATTCACTCCGCCAAGCAGTCTGTTTACAACGGCTTTTTTATAGGTATGCATTTTTTTGAAATCAAATGAAATATCCTTAATATTTATGCCGATTTCAGACAAGTTTTTCAGTATTTTATAAGTTTTAGAGCTGTGTAAAAGCGTCTTTGCAGGTATACATCCGCGGTTCAAGCAAACTCCGCCAAGTTTATCCTTTTCAATAAGTATAACCTTTGCTCCAAGCTGGGATGCCCTTATAGCGGCAACATATCCGCCCGGGCCACCTCCTATAATACATACATCGCAGTTGAGATTCTCCATTGTGATACCTCCCGTTCTTCTATAATTCTATAAACTTATAAATACTATATAATATATTTAGTAAATAACTCTGGCTTTTTTTACATTAACAGCATCAAAAGCCCTTTTTGCATTATAAGAGCTTCTTGTGTAAGGAGATGCAACAACATAATCAAATCCAAATCCATAACCTGTTTTCTCATATTTTTTAAACTGTTCAGGGGTTAAGTATTCTTTAACGGGTAGATGAACCTTGCCGGGGGATAAATATTGGCCAATGGTAAAAACATTGCATCCTGTCTCTTGTACATCTCTCATAGTTTCTTCAACTTCATGTCTCTGCTCACCCAATCCAACCATCATGCCGGATTTGACAATAATGCCTGGATCAAGATATTTTACAATTTTCAGAACGGATAACGATCTCATGTAGTTTGCCTGAGGTTTTACTGTTTTGTATAGTCCCTTTACCGTTTCCATATTATGACCTATTATATCGGGACGAGCATCTGCTACAGTTTTTATCGCATTCAAATTGCCTTTAAAGTCCGGTATAAGTACTTCAACACTAACCTTTAAAGAGTCTTTTAGAATCCTGATTGTCTTCGCAAAATGTGAAGCACCGAAATCAACCAAATCATCTCTTGTTACACTTGTTATGACAACATGTTTTAACTTCAGCATTTCAGCAGCTTTAGCCACTCTCATAGGTTCTTCATCATCTATTATCTCTGGCTTTCCATGAATTACATCGCAAAAGCCGCAATCTCTTGTACAATATTTGCCCATAATCATAAACGTGGCCGTATGGTTGGAAAAACATTCACCTATATTTGGACAGGAAGCCTCTTCGCATACTGTATGGAGTTGCAGCCTGTCTATTAGTTTTCCTACAGTATCTGTTGATTCTTCTATTGCCTTTAAATTGTGTAGACTTTTATTCAGCCAGGAATGCCTCATATCGGTTTGTCTAATAATAGTTGGTTTACCGGAATCAAGCTGTTAGAACTATGGGCTTTCTTTAACAAAGGAAAGTGCACTCTCGCAATTCTCTTTTATTCCGGTCACAAATCTTGCTGCCAATGCCCCATCTATCAATCTGTGGTCGTAGGTTAAGTAATAGGTCATAATCGGCCTTATAACAATCTCTTTATTTACAACAACCGGCCTATCCGTAATCCCACCTGTTCCCAATATTGCAGATTCAGGTTGATTGATAATAATGGTTTCAAAACGATACCCTCCACCATATGCACCTAAATTAGTTATAGTAAATGTGCCACCTTCAACATCAGAGATATTCAATTTTTTCTCTTTTGCTCTTTTAGACAGGTCTTTTAGCTCTTTACTAATTGTTATTAGAGACTTTTTGTTGGCATTTTTTATAACAGGAACAATTAATCCACCCTCTAATGCTACGGCTATACCTATATTGATATCTTCCCACACCCTAATAGTATTTTCTATAATGCTTGCGTTGATTAATGGAAATTCTTCCAATGTTCTTGAGGTTATATAAACAATAATATCTGTATAGGTTATTCTCGTATTTAGTTCTTTTTCTTTAGTTAGAAGCTTCTTTCTAAAATCCACTAATCCATAAGCATCTATTTCACCCATTACAGTAATTTGAGCAGATATAGCTAAGCTTTGTTGCATATGTTCAGATATGATTTTTCTCATTCCAATCAAAGGTAACTCTTCTTTTATTTTTCGACCGCCATATTTATTTATACTGTCCTTTATCGCCTGTTCTATGTCTTTCTTTACTATTCTGCCAGATGGTCCTGTACCTTTAATTTTAGTTACATCTATCATATGTTCTTCTGCTAGTTTTTTCGCAAGCGGAGAGATTTTTATTCTTTGTTTCTCTTGACTTTCTTTATGCTGCCGGTTTTTAGCAGTTTCATTAATCCCTGATATTTCACTTGAACTTTCTTTTTCTTGCATTTCTATTTTTTTATGTTTTATCTTTTCATACTCTTCTTTTAATTCGCATATAATGCCCATAACAGACCCTATAGGAACTTCTTTCTTCTCTTCAACTAAAATACGCAGATAACCTGATATTTCAGCCTCGATGTCGTATGTAATTTTTTCTGTTTCAACTACTAAGACAATACTACCTTTTTCTACCCATTCACTCTCTTTTGTTTTCCATTCAACTATGGTGAGAGGTTTTATACTCATCCCTATCTTTGGTACAGTTATATCTACTAACATATTTTTAAATTCTCCATTTTGTGTCAGGACTCAAACTATTTAAGTTAAGCCCTGACAGTACTAGTAGCTTAAGGGTATATTGCTTGTGGCTGCGGCCATTCGAAATCTTTGGAAATTTGATATATTTCAGCAATTGTTGATAAAGAAGCCTCAGAATCTAAATAGGTATATTTTAAACCATTCCATAAACCACCTTGCAACACTCCTATGTTTTTCTGTTTAAAATAGTTTATTGTTTTTCCATAATTGTCTACAGCAAATGCTACATGATGCAGACCATGACCATGTTTTTTAAGAAATTCATAATAGATACTTTTATCATCCAAAGGTTGTATAAGCTCCCACTGTACATTACCTATGTCACATAATGCCAATTTCATTTCATAATTTACATACTTATCACGGATAATCATTTCTTTCACGGTTGATTTATTAAAAGTATATATCTTCCATGGCCCTATGCCATAAATTTCCCAATAATTTTTCATTGATTCATCTAAATTTTCAACCACAACTGCAACTTGCAGAACATTTTTAAACATAGGCTCTTTAATACTGTTCATAGACCTCCCATTAGAATAGTTCTTCAACAGCCTGTGCTAAATTTTCTTCATCCGGCATCCAAAATTTTTCCAGAACAGGGCTAAACGGAACGGGTGTGTCTGGAGCGCAAACTCTTTTGACAGGAGCATCAAGGTAATCAAATGCCTCTTCTGCCACTAAAGCTGCAATTTCTGCCGCCGCGCTACCTGTTTTTGGTTCTTCATCCATAATAATTAATTTATTGGTTTTTTTGACAGAATTTATAATTGTCTCTTTGTCCAATGGTACTATTGTTCTGGGATCTACGAGATCGGAAGAGCGTCGTGTAGGGAAAGAGTGTAGATCTCGGTGGTCGCCGTATCATTAAAAAAAAAAAATATATTAAAAATTTTACCATTTAACATAAAAATAACATAATGCCTGAATCTCCCCAACCTTCACAGACATCGCATCGTTCACCCTCAAGCTCAACCATCC
>CAJVYT010000122.1 GCA_913009765.1 uncultured candidate division Zixibacteria bacterium | reverse complement strand
CCTGGTACACCAGACGCTTATGACCATTAGTCTTACGTTGACTGTATCACCGACTCTGACACGATCGGCTGTCTTTAATATTTTTGTTTATTTTTTTTTTTTTTCTTTCGTTTTCTCTTTTTTTTTTTTTAATGATACGGCGACCACCGAGATCTACACTCTTTCCCTACACGACGCTCTTCCGATCTCAAAGTATTTCAGGATTTCTTGAAAATTGTTGTCCTTCCGGTGGGATGTTTACAAACTGCACAATAGGTTTTAAATTTGCATTTACATTACCATCAATGGTGTCAGTACATCCGCTAAATAGAGACATTGAGACTGTAACAATGAAAAGCATAAGTATCATCATTACAGTTGTTTTATTTTTCATAGTATTCCTATTCATCTATCATACCCGGCTTTCTTTAAAATGCCAATGACATTGTAAAACGGTGAACTTCTGTCAATACCCCAAAATCTTGGAATGCATAATCAAATCTAATTTCACTTTCCTCACCGAATGGAACCCGAAGTCCGCCGCCGAAAGTTAAACCATCTTCATCATAATTAAATCTACTTCCGCCTCGTAAAGTAAACCGCTCTTTGAAAGTATATTCAAGACCGGCATTATATTTTTCAAGGTTATCAGAAGGATGAGACCCTTCAGCAGCAAAAGTAACTATATGATTATCACTTTCAATAACATTAATAGCCCCTCCAAATCTAAAATTAATAGGAAGCGGGTATGATTTGTTAATAAAAGTCATATCCGGTCCAAAATTTGAAATAGACATTGCTATTTTAAATCCTCTATACCCCGTATCATAATTAGTACCGACATCAGCAGCCCACCCTGAAGCGGAGTAATTGTGAGAATATTGACCAATATATTTAACAGAAATCCCAACAGAAAAACGGTCAGTTAAATATCTGCCATAACTAATTGAAAGTGCATAATCTTTCCAAGAGAAAGTTCTACCGGTACCATCAATTGTACCACTGCCATAGGTAGTTTCAATCATATCACCTGAATTTAGTCCGTAGAAACCTATCCCTACAACACCACCAACTGACTCAAGCGGGAATCCAATCGCACCGAAAGAATAATTCACATCGGCAGGCATTTTAACCAATGTAAAGGCCGCATCATAGCCATATAAGTTTACTAATCCGGCAGGATTATAATATACAGCAGAGATATCGTCAGCTACTGCTGTAAAAGCTTCTGCCATTCCCATAGCTCTTGCCGACACACCAAGCTCTAAAAATTGAGCACCGGTAGTACCAACTTTAGCCTGTGCGTTAACGTTGGACGGCATCAAAAGTGCAGAAAACGTTAAAAATATGGCAAGGCATAATTTCAGAACGCTCGGTAGCGAAAATCTGCCCTGTTTTGTATTACTTGCCAAAAACATAATATCCTCTTTATTTCTAATAATATTTTTCACCATTATAAGTTAATTTCAATACCCAGCCTAATCTGTCTACCATAATCATAGTTACCCGGATTATTATCATAAGCAGTTCCATTATGAACAATTCCGTTTAAATTATTTTGTGTGTTTGCCAGACCTGTGCTGCTATAAACAAAGTTAACATTCTTATTATCAAAAATATTTTCAACCTGTAGAATAAATTTGTTATCTAAACCTACAAGATTAAAGTCTTTCGTAAAACGGACATCAAAATTAAGTATTGATGGCATTCGTAAGGAATTTCTCTGAATATCTTCACCAAGGCTCGGATTTAAATTAGGATAATCAGTAGTAGGTGTAAAAGGTCTTCCGCTTTCAAAGAACATCTGAACATCCATAGACCATCCGTTAGGAATAGGTAATCCAAAAAGTTTTGGTTTAATAGTATTTGGAATAAATACCTGAACAGATGTTTTCAAGCTATGTCTCACATCATTATCAAGAGGAGCTTCATCTAATGGAGTACGAGAAATTTCAAAGTCTGACTGGTAATCAGTATTTGTTTGAGAAGCTTTTCCAAACGCAAAAGCATATGTATAACTGACGAGTCCGTTTACATACCCTCCTCCACGTTTATCTAAGGTCATTTCAAATCCACGACCACGACCATAATCAGCGTTTATATATTGCTGTATTCTTAATCCTGTATTTCCTACACGTACTGATTGAGCAGAAATCTTATCGAATTCATCTTTAAAATAACCAGAAAGATCAAGGGAATAGTTTTCACTCATTGCATATTTCACACCAAAAGAATACTGAATAGTTTTCATATAGTCTAAGTTAAAGTTTCCAACAACAGTATTCAAACTCGCAGCAACTGTATTTCTTTGGTACATATAAGAAAGAGCGGGTCTTTGGAAGAAGTGTCCGTAGTTAAAGTGAACCTTTGCTTTATCAGAAATTGGATAAGAAAAACCAATTCGAGGTGAGAATTTCTGTCTATCCCCTAAAATAATACCAGAACCATAGTCATCATTTCGAGCAACAGCTACTAAATCATTTTTATCCTGAATAAAGAAATCCCATCTAAATCCTAATGATGCAATCATTGAACCATATTCTAGTTTATCGCGAAAATAAACTTGACCACCCCATGGATCATATGCAAACATATCCCTAAAAGAACCGCGGTCAGGGTATGGACCACCATCAGGACGTCCGGTATATTGCAAATAAGGCTTTTGAATTTCCTGAAATGATAAATCTTCTTTTTGTAAGGCAGCCCCAATTTTAAGCTCATGGTTGCCTAATTGCCAAAACAATTTTAATTCTCCACGAATAGTTTCAACTTTACGGTTGTGCCATAAAGCATCCTCATCAAAAGTATTCGGATCAAAAAATGAACGAGTACCACCACCATCCCAAACACCATTACCGTTTACATCAGTAAAAGGTTCACCTATATCGTATTCCCCATTAGGAGAATCATATAATCCATTACCATTTCTATCTAAATAAGGTATACCTTCTTGCCAACCAGACTCAGGACCATTGTGTATTCCGTCATGATTTATGTCATCATTGTCAGGACCGATAGATTTAATAAATATATCAACACCCGGATCATACGTATGATTTCCGTTTAAATCGGTAAAAGTTTCTCCGATAACAGAGTCACCATCAATATAAGGTTCAGATGTCCGTTTATTTATATGAGACTCAAGACCCGAATCTAATAGACCATTACCATTTTTATCATGTAAAAAGTCACCTTTATCCCAAAGACCATTACCATTTAAATCTAAAAATGGTTCACCTTCTAAATTATCAACGATACCGTTTTCATTGAATCTAAAGTCAGAGATAACAGTTGTTGCTCCCTGAGAATTTTTCAATGTATCAAATTCACCTAAGGTGTAATCAGCACCTGTAACATTAATTCCATAGCTCGTTGTATCAGGGAAAAGATTTATAATTGGTTCAGGTGCATCGTAAACACCATTGCCATTTTTATCATCGAAACTTTCCCATTCAGTATTAAATTTGAATTGGTCAGGTTCTAAACCCGCTCCTGGATTATTAGGATCACCGGGTTTTTGCGTTGTTCCATTCTCAGAATATGAACCGATGAATTCATAGTTCATATTTTTATTTACTTGTTGAGAAACTTCAAGTGATAATGTACTCCATTTATTTACACGGAGCGGAGCTGTTTGAGCTGAATACCTATAATTCCAGTCAAATAAGGTTTGTCGAGTTTGGGAACTTTTATAAGATAAAATAATAGACATGTTTTGTACCGGACGGAACTTAATGTTTCCCATCCAATAATAGTTATTGTACTTCCTATTAGGAAGATTAAATCCTAAGATATTCAAAGAGCTGTATTCGCGAGAAGTTATATCAGAATCATACCTATCATATTGATAGTCACCATCGTCTTTACTTAATTCAGCATAAAAGAAGTAAGTAAGTTCTCTATCTTCAAAGAGATGAATTCCGAGAGCAGGAAGAATTTTGTTTTTAAAAATTGGATCAGGACCGCTTAATTTAAAACGGACATAATCATAATTCTGAGAATATTTATTGAGGCTTTTATTGCCGAAATCATCAGTAATATATTGCATATTCAAACGAGTAACGTCTTTAGAACCTACTTGTGTTTTAATTTTTACAATTCCGGAAAGAGCATTACCATACTCAGGATCAAACCCGTCTTTAATCACGGTAAATTCTTGGATAGACCCAGAGACAAGTGACAAAGCCGCTCCCGATTGACCTAACCCGCCAAGAGGATCTCCCATAGGAACACCATCAACGATATAACCAACTTCAAATGCTCGACCACCACGAATAAATACTTCACCTGATTTATTTGTTACAACCCCTCCTATTTGAGTCATCAATTCATCAACAGTAGTAACCGGAGCGGTTTCAATTTGTTCTCGTCCGATAACAACATCACTTGAAGTATTAAACTTATTCAAAATATCATGAATAGCAACAACTTTAATAACTTTTCCGATATCGGTAACTTTTTTTGACAATTTAAAATTTTGCTCATTCGTTAAATCCGTCGTAATAACAACATTGTCAACTTCAAGAGTATTGTATTCTAAGTGACTTATTCTCAAAGAATAAGCTCCCGGGTCCAAACGTTTAATTAAAAATTTACCGTCAAAATCAGACAATGCACCGGTACTTGTACCCACAACCATAACTGAAGCACCATAAATCGGTTCGCCGGTATCTTTATCGGTTAAAACACCTTTGACCTGTCCTGTTGATGCGGCAAAAAGATGTAGAGGTAAAATGGCAAGACAACCTGCCAGGATGAGAAACGATAATAATCGTCGCTTACCACTTTCAAACATAACTCGTCCTCCTGGATATGTATAACAACTTATTTTCTTTCGCATTTCAATATTCTCGCATTAGCATCGCAGTATCGATATGATATAATGAGCAAAACGGTAGATTTTAATTTACACTCAACTCTATTCAACTTAACTACTTATCTAATGGAATTCTCCTATCATATTTTTAACTATACAAAAGCAGAAGATACCCAAGATTCGCCCGCAAAGTCAAGCGATTTTTTATTGGGATTCAACCGAATTTTGTAACTTATAGACTCACTTAGTATTCATTCTGTTTAATCAATCCTCTTTTTTCTAATGATTTATTACGAACAGCCGTTTCTCTTTTTTTAAGAGATATCTTTTCGTTTTCACTCAGAAGACCTTTACGTACCTCAGCAGAAAACACATTTGAAAAAGTTGTGAAAAACAGAGGCAGACAACTCTCAAACCCTGAGTGAGTCAGCTTCTCTATCTCATTTAATTCCACATACTTAACATTATTAAGAGCTAAAGCATCATGGTGTTTAATTCCGTTAATTTTTATAGAACCATGCTGTAGTAATGCTCCGGCAACCCGTCTTTGAGCAGAAGCAATAATTTTTTGGTTTTGAGATACAATTTCATTTTTTGAAAACGATGCAAAACAGGGTGCTTGATGAAAAAATATTTTTTCTCTTTCAGATTGTGATGATTTCCTGACATAATCAGATGAAATATGCAGCTGCTTTAAAAACTGAACCAAAATTATAGCAATTTCTGCCGATGCTTCTGAAATAGATTTACTTATAACTTTTCCATCTATCAAATCAGCACTTATTGCTATCGAATATGTAAGTTCGGACTCATCATGAAACAACCCTCTCCCCCCTGTCACACGCCTAATGACAGGTGTCTTTTGTATCTTAGAGTGGTCATACGCTTTTTGCTCTTGCTGATTATAGCCGATTGTAATAGTGCCAACCAGCCAACTATATAACCGAAGACATATAAGTGACTTTTCGCATAAAACTTTCAGAAGCATCCACTCATCAAATGCCATATTAAAATATGGGTTCGCTCTATAATGATGATATGTCAGCATTTTCATAATGTGATTATACGAGCAATTTATATTAATTTCAAGTACACATCAGAATAAAAGACACAAAAAAAGGAGATATACATATGTTATCTCCTTCAACAATAGTTTATATAATTATTTTGATTTCTTGAAATTCGATAGGTCAATATTATATTGTTTAATTTTGAGTCTTAATGTAGATTCAGGAATATTTAAAAGATCAGCGGCATGTTTTTTTACGCCATTTTTTTCTTTAAGAGCTTTTTCAATAAATATTCTCTCATGTTGAGCCAAATAATCATAGAGACCAAAATCATCATTAAAATCAATTTTTTCAGGAATATCTGCATTAAGTACAGCTTGAGACTGCCCGGAAAGAACTTGCCCGCTAATGTGAGCAGAAATGACTTCAGATTTGATTTCCTCATCATCACCGGTCAAAAGCAACATTTTCTTCACTTCATTTTCAAGTTCCCGAATATTCCCGGGCCAATCATAGTCAATAAATTTTTTAAGTACAACAGCTGAAATTGACTTGGATGAATTTTTCAAGAAATGGTTAACTAAAAGCGGAATATCATCCTTACGGTCACGCAGAGCAGGGAGACGGAAAGTCAGAGCAGATAATCTATAATACAAATCCTGCCTAAACAGTTTTTCACTCATCAGTTCTTTCAAATCTTTATTTGTAGCAGAAATAATTCGTACATCTACTTTGCGGGAAGTCGTTTCTCCAAGGCGAACAATCTCTTTTTCTTCTAAAATTCTCAATACTTTTGCTTGAATAGAAAGCGGCATATCACCTATTTCATCTAAGAAAAAAGTACCACCGTCAGCTTCTTCAAAAAGACCTGATTTGTCTCTATCGGCACCGGTAAATGCACCTCTGCGATATCCAAATAATTCTGACTCTAAAAGAGTTTCCGGAAGTGCTGCACAGTTGACAGAAATAAACCTGTTATCTCGGCGATTAGAATTATAATGAATTGCTTTAGCTAAAACATCTTTACCTGAACCGGTCTCACCTTCAATAGAAAGCGAAATATTTGAATCAAGTACTTGTCTCACTTGAGATAATAGGTCAAGCATTTCTGTATTTTTTGTTATAATATTTGGAAAAGCCGACTTTTGACGTAATTGATCTTTAAGCCTTAAATTATCTTCAATAAGTTTTAGTTTTTGAATTTCAGCCCATTTAAATGCGATAATATCAGAAAATCCGACAGCAAAATTCAATTCATCTTGACTAAAAGGATTTAAAGTACTGTTTCTGCTTATTTTATCAACATAGAGATAACTTATCATACCATCACCCATTTTAAACGGCACTACAATCATGCTGGCAACAACATCGGCTAAACCGGAAAAAATTCCTTTTATAAATGGATCCCTTCGACAGTCAAGAATAATTGAAGGTTTTGATGTGGAGATTTCTTCGCCAAGTAAATTATCAAACACATTTGCAAACCTTGCCATTTGATTTTTTGACATCGGAAATGATGCCGAAACCGGAGCTTCTTTAAAATCAGGGGTATAAACTAACGCTCTGTCTCCTCCTGAATGATTCAAAAGTATCTGCAGTATTTGATCTATCTGATTTGTTTTAATATTGGAAATTTCATTGGGTGTAATAAGATTGCCAAATATTTTAAATTCATTATCCTGAGAGACAGACACTGCCACTGCTTGGTCTGAAAGAGATTTTAAAAATTTAGACACAGCTCTATTTTTTACTTGGTCATCCAAAGCGGTATATTTTTTTTCAGCTTTTGAAAGAGATTTAAAACCTTCCGCAAGATTACCCTGTTGACATAAGAAGATACCTGCTTTAAACTCTGCCTCCGCAATCCAATAGTTTAAATGTAGTTTATTAAATATTTTTATTGATTCATCTAATACAAGTTTAATTTTATCATTTTTTTCAGAACGTGCTTTTATTTTAATGTCAACCATAACAAGCAATGTACGGGCAAGTTCAAATGGGTCACCAACTTCACGAACAAGGTCAACTGATTGATTTATATATTCAATCGCATCATAATGTTCCCCTTCAGCAGAGAATATTTGTGCTATTACTTTCTTGGAAAGACCAACTTCTACTTTTTCACCTATAGCAATTGAAGTTTCAAGAGCTTTTTGACCATACTTCATAGCATCATTAATATTATCCAACGCCAATTCAACTTCTGCTAATCGACGAACAGACTGAGAAACCATATCAGAACCCGGAGCAATTAATAGCCCCTGTTCGTATGCTTTTGAAAGAAGTGATTTTGCTTTGAAGTTATCTCCCTTTTCAAAAGCTAATTCACCGGCGTATTCCAAATAAATAAATTTTTCACGCTTTAAATCAAGACGATAGATAATTTCAAGAGCTGTATCTAAAGTTTTAGAAGCGAGATGGAATTTACGCAGACGCATTTGTAAATAAGCCAAACTAAGTAAGTTTATTGCAAGGGGGGTTTCATCATTATTTATTTTGTTATATTCTAATACTTCTAATGTCTCTTTTTCTGCTATTTTCCATTGTCCGGTAAACACTCTTGTGCGGGCAAGATTACCTCGCAACTGAGCAATTTTTCTCGGATTATTCCGAACATGAGTCAGACCTTCTTCAAGAGATTCAACCACATCGTCATAGTTACACCGAATAAAAGAAATTCCTGCTAACAAATTGAGTGAATCTGCCTGACCAACATCATCATTGCATCGACGATATGATGCAAGCCCATCTCTCGCTCTCATCTCAGCATTTTTTAAATCTCCAAGAGCAGAATAAGTTTTTGATAAAATGAGCTGTATTTTCCCAAAACGACGATTTAAGGGATAATCAGCAAATAGCTTTACTCCCTTTAATCCATTTATTATTGATTTATTATAATTGCTTTTAAAATACTCCGCATCAGCTGCTAAAGAATAGTATAAACCAAGTTCATATTCTTTAGATTTAAAGGCAGTTATATCCAACTTGTCAAATTCTTCGACAGCAGTTTTATATTTCCGTTGTCGAAACAATTCTTCAACAGCTATAAGTTTTTCATCAAAAGCAATGTTTGGCGAGGAAAGATTCATTGTTTTCTTATCACATTTAAGTGTTTACTTTTCGTTAGTTTTTAATGCGATAACTACCTCGAGTATTTAATTCAGGCTTTTTAATAACTTCGATCTGTTTTTCATCTTGCAGCATAAACTCGCTACTACTAAACCAAACTGACAATCTGCTAGACAATGTAAAAGTTACCCATAAAAATGGGTTGGCTGATCCGTTTGTAACAGAAAGGACTGATGTAGTACCTCCGGTAGAGTCAATTACTATAACATCTACGTCCCAAGGATGTGTATCTCCCCAATCACTTTTACTCCCTTCACCAGCAAAAACAGTCGAAGAGAAAAAGCAGATAGAAATAGCCAAGAGCATAATAAAGCTAAATAATGTAGAGCGTTTCATTTGCATTCTCTCCTATGCGAAGATAATCTATTATTAACTAAATATTTTTTCATCTACCTAAAACATATAAAATTTTGAGTCGGTATTAAATCGTAGTATTTGACAGTAACAATCAGTAGAGCACCGACATAACGCAGTTTTTGCTTTACTTTAAGTTACAAAATAAAGTAATATTGTCAAGCAACATTTTTGGAACGCAGATTATGCGAGCTATAACGATTGTTATCTAAAAAATTTACGGTAAAAGTAATTGAACTGCTTGAAATGTACGATCTACTGAAATTTCACTCATGCATGCCATAAAACTCTCCCCTTTCTTAGGACAGATATTTTTCACACAACTAATACATTCCAACTTATCTTGATATAGTAAAACTTTATCGGAAGCCATCGGAGAAGTTGATTTCGGGTCATCGGCACCTGACAGCACAACAATTGGAACACCAACTGCCGCAGCGATATGTGCCGGACCGGAATCATTTCCGACAAACAGCTTTGCCAGTGAAATAACAGCCGCAACTTCTCTGATCGATGTTACCCCTGCCATATTTTTCACTTCATCATGACCGCATGCCGACACAATTTCATCACCGGTCTTCTTATCATCCTCAGTACCAACAAGAACAACTTTCAGGTGCAACTCGGCAATAATTCTCTTGATAAGATTAATATAGTTCTCTTTCCCCCATCGCCTTGATTCAGCCACTGCCCGAAATGAAAGTGCAACAAAATCGTATTTTCTGGGAATATCGTAATTTTCGAGCAACATAGCTACTTTTCCCATATCTGTATCATTGAGGAAAAGTTTTGGTTTTACATACTCAATATCTTGACCTGTCCCCCTACGTAAGAGATTATAATACAATTCCGAACGATGCACCGAGTTTATCGGCATCGGCAGAGGTAGTGGTTTTGAAAGAAGTAATCTTCTCCCGTCGGCAATATAGCCGATACGTTTTTTTATTCCTGCTAATTTGAATCCGGCTGCCGCACCAAATGACGGCGGAAGAATATAGCCAATATCATAATTCTTATCTTTTAACAACTCTTTTATTTTTGTTATTGAGACCAAACCATGTACATATTTTTGAGGAATTGTGAGAATTTCATCAATAGAGGGGTTTGCGATATATAAATCAGCAAGATATTCAGGCGTTAATACCGTAAGATGAGTGGCAGGATATACTTCTTTAGTTTCGTTCACCATCGGAAGTGCCATAATACAATCGCCCAAATGATTTGGAGTTCTTATAATAATTTTTTGTGACATCAACTTCTAAAGGTACCTTCTAATTCAAACTTTGAATTATAATAATCTTTTAATTCAAGAAGCAATTTATCCTGCGTTTCAAGATAATATATCTTACTTTCTAAAAATTCCAAAGTAGAAATTTGCCCATCTTCATGACGAAATTTGGCAATATCTAACTTATTTTTAGCAAGTTCTATCTGTTTTTGTAATACCGATAATTTCCGGTAGCTAATATCCAGTTTATTTATAAGAGTTGCTATTTGTGCTTTGGCTGATTTTTTTACCTTTTCAAAAGCAATCTGTGATTTTTTAGCTGAAATACGTGCCGCTTTAATTTCGGCACCTTTAGAACCCCCATCCCAAATTGGAAGAGTAAAATTAACCGACAGATCGGAAGAGCACACGTCTGAACTCCAGTCACACTGATATATCTCGTATGCCGTCTTCTGCTTGAAAAAAAAAAAAAAAAAAAAACAAAATCACATAGAAATAAAATCGTGTAATATGAATGTGAGAGAACAACAAATCAATGGTGAGT
>CAJVYT010000121.1 GCA_913009765.1 uncultured candidate division Zixibacteria bacterium | reverse complement strand
AGGAAAGTGCTGTTGTAGATATTTTTTTTTTTAATGATACGGCGACCACCGAGATCTACACTCTTTCCCTACACGACGCTCTTCCGATCTATGGGTTTTTAGTGAAACCAAATAACGTTCAAGAATTAGCTGATGCCATGATTAAAATGATTTCAGATAGAGAACGAATGAGAGAAATGGGTTTCAACGGCTATGAGACAGCAAGACAAAAGTTTGACTGGGAAAAATCTGTTGATATGATGATAGAAATATATGAAAACTGTTCCTGACGACACAGGATAATATTAGCATACTTCGACTCCGTTCAGTATGACTTGTAGAGATAAAATGTTTCGTAGCCTCAACCTATACAAGAAATAGGCATGCCTTTTCCCTACAAAAGATAACACAATAATTTATATAGACATGACAATTTATAGTAAAAACAACTTGATTAGATTATATGATTAAAAATAAAATGGTCGGAGCGAGCCGATTTGAACGGCCGACCTCTCCCACCCCAAGGGAGTGCGCTGCCTGACTGCGCCACGCTCCGATAGATTTTCGTCAGGAATGGGTTTCCTGACGACGCTGTAAATTTCAATACAAATGTAATAACTTCAGTGCTAAACTCAAGAGAAATCTTCAAGCAGATCATTAATATCTTTACGAATCTGCCCTATCAGTGTTTTCGTTTTTGCCGTTGACTTAATAACCGCTTTTTCTTCTTTATGTTTTTTCATTGTCAACTTTGCACGGGTTCCATCAATTGTCAATTTCTCTTTTTTCCTCAGATGATTTATCCGATTGACAATTTCGATATCTTTTTGCGTATATGTACGGTTTCCACCCCGATTTTTTTTGGGACTCAGTTGGTCAAATTCTTTTTCCCAAAACCGTAAGACATATTCTTTTAACCCGGTAATTTTAGCAACTTCGCTGATAGAATAATAAAGTTTTTCTCCTTTTGTAAGTTTTACCATACTTAATTCCTTCCAACCCGACTATTGCCAGACTTCTGTTTTTAAATCACGGCTCATTAAATCTCTGATAGCAGTACCCGGTGGTTTATTATTAAATAGTACTTCATACACTTCAAAAGTAATCGGCATCTCTACCTTATAATTTTTGGCAAGCTCAAAACCGGAACGTGTTGTCTGAACACCCTCGGCAACCATTGACATTGATGCAATAATATCATCAAGTTTTTCACCCCACCCAATATGCTCACCAACATATCTGTTTCTACTGTGCTGCGACATACAGGTTGTTATCAAATCACCAACACCTGATAATCCTGCAAAAGTATCTGTTTTAGCTCCCATCGCATTTCCAAGACGGCTGATTTCTGCAAGTCCGCGAGTAAGAAGTGCTCCCATGGTATTGTCGCCCATTTTGAGTCCTGCTGAAATACCTGCCGCAATAGCAATAATATTTTTCAATGAGCCGCCCAGCTCGACCCCAACCAAATCATTGGATTTATATACCCGCACATATTTAGAACTAAGTGTTTTTTGTATTTTTTCTGTCAGTTCATTTGATTCTGAAGCTGCCACAATCGCTGTCGGCATATCCAAAGCAACTTCTTCGGCATGTGATGGTCCCGAAAGAGTTGCAATCTGACTATATGGAATTTGAAGTTCATCATGAATTATTTCTGACATCCGTTTGAGAGAGCCAACCTCAATTCCTTTGGCAAGATTCACAAAAGACATTTTTGATACATTGTACTTTTTTATTTTTTCGAGGACTTTTCGTAAAAATTGAGATGGAACCGCTAAGACAACAAGTTCGGCGTTTTCAAGTGACGGCAGCAGTTCATTAGAAATTTGAATTGAATCATCAAGCTGTATCATCGGAAGTTTTTTGGGATGACATCTTTGGCTTTTAATAATATAACAGTCTTCTTTATTGAACTCCCACATACGGACTGAGGCAGAATTGCCGGAAAGAACTTTTGCAATAGCCATTCCCCAAGAACCGGCACCAAGGATAGTGATATTATTAAACATGATTTTCAACCTCATTATTTTTTGATGAAATCGAAAACTTTTTTTCAGAGCCATTCAGTATTCTACTGATATTTTTTCTATGGGCAGTAATGACAAAGCAGGCTAATAGAATTCCTAAAATAATATAAACAGTCTCAACCGGTCTGTTAAAATAATATTTCTCAAGTAAGAGAATGACAGTAAACGAGGATACTCCAATAATTGATGCTAACGAAATCAAACGAGTCAGCAACGCCAATATAAGAAATACAGCAAATGCTCCCAATGCTTCCAATGGCATAAGTGTAATAACAGACCCCAACGATGCGTTGACCCCTTTACCGCCCTTAAATTTTAAAAAGAGCGGAAAAATTGAGCCAATAACACAGACACCTGCTGTTACGACAAAATATACATCAGGAGAAAACAGAGTAATATGCAGTTCACTATACAACCATTTTGCGATTAAAACAGCAATAGCCGCTTTACCAATATCTCCAAAATAAACCCATAGAGCTGTTTTAAAACCGCAGACACGGGCAACATTGGTAGCTCCAATATTTCCTGACCCATAGGAACGTATATCTCCCTTACCGGCAAGACGGGTGACAATAATGCCGAAAGGAATACCGCCTAAAAGATAGGCTATGAGAAACGGTAAATAATCAGTCAATGTACATTCCTATTAACAAAGCTTTATAATGAATCTGTTTGAGTTGAATCATTAATATCTATTTGTTCTATCACCGGAGCAATTTCGGGATATTTCGTATATAAAATTTCAGCAAGTTGTACGACTTCAGAGGAGTCAATTTTCTTGTCGGCAACAAGTGTCTGTGCAAAAGAAAAGACTTTTGATATCTCTATGAATCGCAGGCTATCGGCTACTTCATCAAGCGTTATCGTATCATTATATAATACAACATTAAAATCATCGACTAACTTATTATAATATACGGTATCAATGTTATCTTCGTTGTTCTCAGCTAACATTTTTTTTGTAGAATTTAGAGTCATTGATGTACCATAGCTGACAACATCTTTTTTATAGACAATAGCAAAAACGACTATCAAGACACATAAAACTAACAATGCTCCTGCAACAATAATTGCCACTAAACAGCCTTTAGACATTCCTTTTTTTGGAGCTTGAGCTCCCATCCCTACATTGACTTCCTCTGTCATAAGAACCTCATGATATTAAATGTTACATCAAATTATATCTTTGTTATTGATGTATAACATGATAGAGGGTTACTTGTCAAGTAGAGGTTTAAAAAATATAACATTAAGATATTGTTAAACGGAACAGGCTTGCTCTCATCTGCCATATTTACATTATGATTAGTTTTTTATTCATCTGAGAAGATTAAGCCTTGTATAAACAATAGAAAACAGCACAAAAACATTTATTTTTTTATTGACCGCCTGACACTAGCTGTGTAGATTAGGTCAAAGATTAGAAATATAATAATAACTTTAACTCCTTTGTATAGGGGAAGATAAAAGATGAAAAGATTTGGATTTTTAACCGCAACAGCTGTAACATTACTTGCTATAATGTTACTAACATCTTGTGGTGGCAATAAGCCAGTAATAGACGACGAAGTAGCACCAGTCGTTGTCGACACAACCCCACCTCCGCCGCCGCCGCCTCCGCCACCACCACCTCCGCCGCCACCAAAGGTGAAAGTTGAACAATTCCAAACAGTCTATTTTGATTTAGACAATTATGCCCTTCGTTCTGATGCTAAAACTGCATTGGATGCCAACTATGCTCTTTTAAAGGAGTTCCCTGATGCTATTATGAAAATTGAAGGACATTGTGATGAACGCGGTACTGTAGAGTACAACTTGTCACTTGGTGAAAAACGTGCCAAAGCTGTGATGGATTATCTGGTTGGTCTTGGAATCAATCCAAACCGCCTGTCTATTATTTCATATGGTAAGGAACGCCCTGTAGATACGGGACATAATGAAGCAGCCTGGGCGAAAAACCGTCGTGCTGAATTCCGTATCGTGTCACAATAAATCATAAGGAAAAACTCTTATGATTAAACAAAATTATTTCGTAACCGCCATCTCTATGATGGCGGTTATCTTTATCGCTGTTTCTTTCTCCGGCTGTGTAACTTCTCGTCATATTGATGAGTTAAAAGCTGAACATCGTGAGATAAAAGCTCAAATCACAGATTCCGGCAGTAAAATAGATAAGATGGAGCAGTTGATAACTGAAAATGCCGATGCATCCAAAAAACTACGCAACGAAATTTCAAGCTCTAATGATCAAATTCAAGAACAGATAGATGCCCTGCTTGAGAATTACAATGAACTGCTTCGTATGCTTCAGCAGATAAGCACAGAGCTTAATACAAAAAGAATCGTAGTCGGTTCTGTCGGCGGCGGTACAGTAGAACAACTCCCTTCAACCGATAAAGGAGTTACATCACCACCGCAAGAGATCGTAACAAAACCGACCGTGGACTGTGGTAAACTCTATGATGACTCGTTTGTACTTTTCCGAAGTAATGAGGATTACGAAGGTGCAATTACAAGTTTTAATAATTTCATTGAAAAATGCCCGGACAATCCATCGGTTGAAAATGCTCACTACTGGATTGGTGAATGTTATTATGCATTGGAAAAATATGTCGATGCTTCTGAAAAGTTTGACTACTTACTCAAAAATTTCAAAAGTACTGTTAATGCAAGCAGAGCTATGTACAAACTCGCTCGATGCAAACAGGAACTAGGAAAAAACAAAGAAGCTAAAAAAATATTTCAACAGCTGATTGATGAATACCCTGAATCTCTTGAAGGCTCTCAGGCGAAAGATTTGATAAAAGATTTATAATGCCCTCTTCAAAAATACAACTGAGAATTAGTACCCCGACCGGACCTGTTAAATCCGGACGGGGTTTTTATCAACTGGATGAAGAATCTCTCTTTGTACAAATCGGTCTGTTCACCGAAAAAAAACATTTCTTCAACTATTTGGAAAATGATTGTGTACTGTTTGATTTAGACCGCACAGGACAGCTTATCTTTATTGAAATCTCCAAAGCCAAACGTCATTGGATTATCGATGATTTCCTAACTTCTCCAACAGATGCTGAAACTGCCGACATTCGCTGGCTGAATTTCCGAGAGAAACTTCCCGATGTTCTAATTAAAACCGACAATAATTTTGAAATTGTAAAATTAGAATTTCAAAAAAACAACAGCCCCTTATATTTTATTATATCAGAATCTGTTCTGGTTGAGACAGACCACGCACACTCTCTTACAGCTGTCTGGGTTACATCGTATGAAGAAGATGCCGGAGGACAGTATATAAAACGATTCCGCCGCAGACAAAGAAGAGCCAAATCATACTTAGATTAGTATCACAAATTTAATCATCAAAGTTGACAGTTACGTAACAAAATAGTTACATTATGGTTATGGCAAAACCTACAAAGAAAATTATCGATGAATATAAAAACCTGATAATCGAAATATCAAAGCATAGTTGGTTATACTACACAAAAGATAAACCGGAAATTTCTGATGCGGAATATGACAAACTATTTGACAGACTTCTTGAAATTGAGGCACAATTCCCTGATTTACAATCAGCCGATTCTCCCTCGCAAAAAGTAGGTGATAAACCCTCTAAAGGTTTTGCCCCTCTCACTCATCGCATTCCATTGCTTTCTTTACAAAAAGTAACAACCTATGATGAGTTCGTTGAATTCGATAAACGCGTGAAAAATTTACTGGAGACAACTAAAGACATTGACTATATCACAGAACCAAAACTTGACGGTCTCGCGGTTGAGTTAGTTTATGAAAATGGGATATTTATGCGTGGTTCCACCCGCGGTGACGGCACTATCGGTGAAGATATAACTCAAAATATAAAAACTATAAAAAACATTCCACTTAAACTGTCAGACCACACCGCAAAACAGTATCCCCTTTTAGAAGTTCGGGGTGAAGTGATTATGAAATTATCAGACTTTAACGAGCTAAATAATAAGCTCCGTTCCGAAAACTTACCCATTCTCGCCAATCCCAGAAATGGTGCGGCAGGTTCACTCAGACAGCTTGATTCAAAAGTTACCGCCTCACGACCTCTTTTGTTTTATGCCTATGGAATCTCAGATACAAATTTAGAAAAATTAGATACCCAACAAAAAGTCATAGAATTTTTATCCGATGAAAAGTTTCTCATAAACGATTTAATTTATATGGGTGAATCAACCGAAGAAATCAATATTATTTTTGAAAAACTTGAAAAAGTACGACCCGATTTAGATTATGAAATAGACGGAATGGTTATCAAAGTAAATTTGTTTGAACAACAGCAAATCTTAGGACAAATAGCAAGAGCCCCCCGCTGGGCGGTCGCATGGAAATTTGCTGCTGAACAGGCAGAGACTATTTTGGAAGATGTTGAATTTTCTGTCGGACGTACCGGAGTTATCACTCCTGTTGCCAAATTAAAATCAACCAAGGTTGGAGGTGTGACTGTTTCAAATGCTTCATTACATAATGAAGATGAACTCAGAAATCTTGATATCCGCATTGGCGATTCTGTTATTATAGAAAGAGCCGGCGATGTTATACCAAAAGTTATTCGAGTTATAAAAGAAAAACGAACCGGAAAAGCTCAAAAGATAAATTTCCCCGAAAAATGTCCATCATGCGGTGAACATATTTATCGTCCCGAGGGCGAGGCTGCCTATCGATGTGTTAATATTTCCTGCCCGGCACAGCTTGAAGGGCGGATTTTTCACTTTGCTTCTAAAGGTGGTTTTGATATTGTAGGACTCGGCGACAAACTTGCAAGTCAATTGATTTCAGAAAAACTTGTGCAAGACCCCTCGGATTTATTTTATCTGACCAAAGAACAACTTCTTCAACTTGATTTGATGGCTGAAAAAAAAGCAGATAATCTATTAGCTGAAATTGAACAATCAAAAAAAACTGAACTTCCAAAAATTATATATGCCTTAGGAATTATCGGAGTCGGTGAATCAGTAGCTGTATTGCTGGCTGAACATTTTGGCTCTTTTGAAAAACTGCAAAAAGCTAAGTTGGAAGAACTGACAGAAATCTCAGGCGTTGGACCAAACATAGCTTTAAATATTATAGAATTTTTCAAAAGTAAATCCAATCAAAAGATGCTTGAAAAAATGACAGCTGCAAATGTTGAATTTCCAAATTATACTCAGGATATATCATCAAATATCTTTAAAAATAAAACTTTTGTCATAACCGGCACGCTCTCTAAACCAAGGAATCATTTTAAAAACATAATTATAGACAACGGCGGTAAAGTTTCAGCTTCCATCTCAAGCAAAACAGATTATCTTTTAGCAGGTGAAAACGCAGGTTCTAAACTTGAAAAAGCAAATAAACTGAATATTCAAGTTCTTGATGAAAAAGCGTTTACCGCTCTACTACAATAAATTATTATAATGCTTGACATAAATCAAAGACTTTATCAGCCTATTTTCCGTTCATATACGTAACATTAATAAAAGGAGTTCTATATGAATTTTTATATGAAAAGTTTTGTTTTCGCTTCACTGTTTTACTTAGGATTAGGTGTTATATTCGGTATCCTAAATGGAATGGCAGATATAGGTTATTTTGGTGTTTTTGCTCACACCCATTTTAACCTTTTGGGTTTTATGTCGATGATTATTTTTGGAATCGGTTATTTTATACTACCCCGTTTTAATGGTGTTGACCTCAAATTTCCAAGCTGGGTAACAATACATTTTTATCTCGGTAATATATCGTTAATCGGTATGGTTACGTTTCGCGGTATGGAAATAAATACCGGTGAAGATATCTATCAAGTTCTTTTTATCATTTTTGCTATTCTGCAGGCGATTTCGATATTTATGTTTATCATTAATATCTCACTGACACTGCTCCCCCAAAAAGTTGATACTGTTGCACCTGCCAAAAAAGAACCGTCTCAACCGCTTCCGACAGCCAAACCGATTACTTCCGGTAAAGCATCATTTGTTGTTACAGATGAATCGACAATGCCAAATATGTCAGTCACTCCTGACACCAAAATTGCCGATTTGGTTGACAGACTTCCATCGTTATTACAAATAATAATTGATTGTGGTCTGATATCGCTTCAAATGCCGGGGCATATAGACAAAGTTCGTCAGATGGGAATTACAATCGGTATGGCTGCGGCAAATCATTCTCTTGATATTGATACTATGATTTTAAAAATTGAAACTGAATTACAAAAAAACGGGTTTACAACAAATCCGGATTTTGGCACTATGACAAACAGTATTACCGATGTTTCTGCTTTGGATACCAATACTCTTATTGGTGAAGTTATCGCAAATTATCCTAAATCAACGGTTGTATTTCAGAAATATTTTGGTGATGGTTGTTTTGATTGCCCGGGACAGTCCTATGAATCAATTGACATGGCGTGTCGAATTCATAATGTTGACCCAAAACAATTTCTTAAAGAAATCAAGGAAGCTCTCTCATAAGACGCTGCTAAAAAAAAGTCCAAATTGTCTCTACCTAAGCTGTAAGGAACAGTTTTGCAGGTCAGGAGCCCTGTGTTCCTGACATGTAGGGTTCTTTTTGTAGGGCGGAAATTACTTAAAAGAGGGGAAATGACAATTATAGAAACATTACAAAAATGTCATTCCCATGAAAATGGGAATCCAGTTTTTTGAACCTTTTTCCTTGTAATATCATTCTCAACTTGATTGGGGATTGTGTATAGAATTTTCTCTTTCATGAATAAGTTATTCATAGTATGTGATGTGATAGTGGTAAGAATGTGTAGAGATTTTGTAAGATGAAAAGATTGGCAGACTATGACTCGCCCAGACGAGACATGCACGGAAGACTCGCTATTTTCTTATCCCACCGCAAGCTGGTTTGTTGATAAACCTCCACAATGCGTCGTCGGGAACCCTTTCCCGACGATTAAACAGTCAGGAAGGGATTCCTGACTGCTCAAGTTGTGACAATTTGGACTTTATCAACACGCCCCAAGGGGATGAGCACCCGTGCAATACAGCTCTTTGGATGCTATAAGAGTTTAAGAAAAATTAAGATATAATTCAATTAATAGATTTGATTATTCAATTTTATTATTCAGTAGAAGAAACTTTCCATACTTTGCTGCTCTAGAGTTAGGATAATTTGTATTTATTGATTTGACAAGTTCTTGAATATTTATATTTTTACTATATTTTTTCAAACTGCTCAACCTAGCTATACTATTTCCAGAATTAGGATATGTTCTTAACATTAAAATTGTAAGGCTATCATAGTTGAATGTTCCCTCAACCCTTTCTTGATAATGAGTTTCTGAGATATATAAATCATGGCTAGTCTCAGCATATACACTTGTAGGATAATTATCCACCAATTCTTTATAGATAGGAATTATTAAAGGATAATTTTCAGGCACCGGAGCTATTTTACTGGCTTTATTTAATAAAATCAGAGCTTCTAATTCTTGTCCTTCAGGTTCTTTGATTTCAAAATTTAGAATGTTTGAAGTTTCGCCTTCTAATTCAACTTGAACAGTATATGCACCTGGTGGTATATAACTAAAGAAACCGTAAGGTGCGTAAAGGTCTCTCTTATATTCTGCGAATCTAAATGAACTCAATAAATTAATCGGCAAATATTCAAAGTCACCTGGCTTGACTGATTTCACAGACTCTCCAGCATACAAAACTTGAATACCTGTATATGGAAGAGTGTTACCCGAACTATCTGTAACTTTAACAATAAATCCTAAATGATTTGGAGTTGGGATTCCTTGAGTTTCTAATGACTTATCAGAAATGTTTTTCAATTCAACATCTAACCATATTGACTCATAGACAATATATTCTTTTTTATCTAATGAAATATTAACACTCCAATCAGAAGTGTGTGCTTGTTCAAAAAAAACATTACATGATAAAAAAACTAAAAATATAAATAGTTGTTTCATATTTATTTATCTTTCAAAATATTTTTCATGGGTGTCTGCCGCTTCATTAACCATTAAAACTCTTTGTTGGTTTCTAAATATCCTTCTGATATGTCAACCAATCAACTATGGCTGACATCATCGTTAAACATATCTCATACTTAATGAACGAATATATCGAATAAATTGTCAAATATAAAAGGCTGGTTTACAGCTTTAGCTACTGTTGATAAGCCTTCAATTCAGTCTTTGCGAACGGAGGGGCTGTGTCGCAATGGGCAATATCTGTTCACAAACCCACTTCGTGGCTTCAGGAACAGACATAACATGGAGAAAATTTGTATTATGACACAGCCTCGGAGTGAGTGATAACGAACGAGACGTGGCAATTTCTAAGCTTATTGTTTAACAAAAACATGAGATTGCCATTCGCCTAGGCGAACTTTTGCGGACTCCGTTCGCAATGACTGGAAATTGGACTTTACCAACAAACTCTTTCGCTGGAATGACATTGAGAGAACTTGGGAATGGGTTGGGGAAAGTTTTTGTAGGGCGGAAATCTTTAGCATTTCCGCCAACAGATGTTATCACCACTAAAAATTTTAAGTTCGCCTTGGTGTGGTTCTGATCTGCTACGCTTATCGGACTATAATGTCCAACTACCATACAAGCATTAATATGATAACAAAAGAAGTCAGATCTCTTAAGAAACCTGACTTACAAAATGCCTTACCTAAAAAATATTAACCTACAAAATGAAGTTTTTGTATATAAGAGTTTTAAAACTATTAAAGTGCGTTAAGTTTTTTTTCAATACTTTTCATAGTTTTTGCCAGTTTATCAACTTTTTTCTCAATCTTTTGCAAATCAGTTTCTTTGGCAAGATTCAGTTTTTTGACTGCTCCGGCAATTTCTTTTTGTGTTTTGTCAGCACCTTTTGCAATTTTTTCTTTTAGATCAGATGTTGATTTCTCTGCTTTTTCAAGCATTTCCATAATAGCTTTTTTGCGGTCTGACTTATCCAAATCACCCTGTTTAATCAGATCATCAATTATTTTTTCAGCTTTTGCCTTGGTTACATGAAATGCACCGATAGATCGGAAGAGCGTCGTGTAGGGAAAAGTGTAGATCTCGGTGGT
>CAJVYT010000120.1 GCA_913009765.1 uncultured candidate division Zixibacteria bacterium | reverse complement strand
CGAATCAGAAACCGAATGAAATTTGTAATTTACTTGAAAAGCATTTATTAAAAATTGCTCCAAAATCTGTCCGAGTAAAAGTTGATAAACACGGAGGTGCTGAAGCGGTTGAAGTTCCGACTACCGGTCCATGGCTTGAAGCATCCGGTCGGGCAATAAAAAAAGGATTTGGAAAAGCTCCGGTCTTTATGAAAGAAGGCGGATCCATTCCTATCGTTGGTGACTTTAAAAAGATTTTAGGTGTTGATACCCTGCTTATCGGGTTTGGTCAACAGGATGATAATATCCATTCACCTAACGAACGGTTCAGAATAAAAGACTTTGTTCGTGGATGTAAAACTGCCGCTCTTCTGCCTGATGAGCTCGCATCTGTAAAAATCTAATGGATTTGAATGTAACAGAAAAGAAGGCTCTCATAACGGGAGCCTCTTTCGGTTTAGGTAAAGCTGCAGCAACGGCATTAGCCCAAGAGGGATGTTCGCTCTATTTGAATTCACGTTCTCTTAAGAATCTATCTGTTACAGCAAAAGAAATACAAACAAAGACAGGTGTCACACCTGTTCTCATTGATGCGGACTTAACTACTGCTAACGGAATAGATAAAATAGCATCATCAATTTCTGACATTGACATTTTAGTTTCTAACGCAGGCGGTCCACCTCCCGGAAAATTTATTGATATTAAATCAGATTCTTGGGAGGAAGCTGCGACACTTGTATTCTCATCAGCCAGAAAACTTACCGCTATGGTTCTCAATGGAATGGTAGAACGGAAGTTCGGACGATTAATATATATTACTTCAATTGGAGTGTTGCAGCCAGTTGATGATTTAATATTATCAAATACTTATCGTGCGGCTGTTACTGCAATGTGTAAAACTATTTCCAATACGTATGCAAAATATGGCATCACCGCCAACTGCGTGTGTCCGGGGTATACAGCAACTGAGCGTTTAACAAATCTTGCCAATAAGCGGGCTGAAGAAACCGGACAGACATCTGCTGAAGTGATAAAGACATTTACATCTCAAATTCCGGCAGGGCGAGTTGGCAAGCCTGAAGAGTTAGCGTCTTTGATTAGTTTTTTAGCATCAGATAAAGCTTCCTATATTACCGGTACTTCAATACCCGTTGACGGCGGTTATGTTAGATCGCTGATATAAACAAAGTGTCAAATTTGTCATCACAACAAACTGCTAAGATGAAACCTCAAACTGGGTATACATCTTCGTATATTATATCAGTTCTGATTATACAGCAGATATTGGGGGCATTGTCTTTTCCAATTTCAAAATATGGTCTTGAGTTTATCGAACCCTTTACTTTTGCTTTTTATAGATTCTTGTTAGCATCGATTGCTTTACTGGTTGTTGTCCTTTTCAGGAAACATGATGTTAAAATTGTTAAATCCGATTATCTCAAAGTAATCGGTCTTGGAGTTTTGATTATTCCTTTTAATCAGGTTTTGTTTTTAGTCGGTCAATCATATACGGCTGCATCGCATGGTTCTTTATTATTTGCCACTACACCAATTTGGATTTTTATTGCTGCTTTTATACATTTAAAAGAGCGACCGAGTATGAGGCGAGTTCTTGGAATATGTATTGCCTTGGGAGGAGTAGCTGCTGTGATGACTTCCGGTGCAATCTCTTTGGGGACAGAGTATCTTTTTGGAGATATGCTTATACTTTTTGCTGTTATAGCTTGGTCGTATTACACAATTTTAGGCAAGAAACTAGTCGAAAAATATGGTGCATTGCGAGTTACTGCATACTCGCTTAGTTCCGGTTATCTTTTATATATGCCATTTGGTATATATAAGTCGATTCATTTAGACTATTCTGTTGTGCCGCTCGATGCGTGGTGGTCGGTTGTGTATATGGCTATTGGGACTTCTGTATTTGCCTATGTACTATGGTATTGGGTGCTAAAATATATGGAAGCATCACGGATTGCTGTGTATCACAATATGCAGCCGTTCATAGCTGCAGGGGTTGCCTATCTTTGGTTAGGCGAACCAATCTCTGCGGTGCTTATCTTTGGTGGGTTAGTTGCAATAACAGGGATTGTCATAGCGGAAGTGTAAATAAAAAAATATTTTGTAGGTTGGGTTCTGTTGGTTTGAAATCGTAAGATTTCAAAGTCAAAAAACACGACATGTTTTCTATTTATATAAAAGTCGAAACCACATCGGTTCTTTACAAAATTCCATCCATCCTCTCCGGCTTTGGGCTTGTTGATAAACCCTCCATTCAGTCTTTGCGAGTCGAGTGAGTGATAACGAACGAGACGTGGCAATCTCTAAGCTTAGTGCTTAACAAAAACATGAGATTGCCACACTTCGTCCGCAATGACAGGAAATTTGACTTTTTCAACAAGCCCTCAAGTTGGGAATGACATTCGGATGTATTGTTTTAATAATTGGAAGGGTGCGTTACAATTCAGTTCTCTTAGAATATTTCCACACCCTAAAGGGTGTGCCACCCAAATAATATTTCCACATCCCAAAGAGTACTCCACCAAGCCAAAAATTTTAAATAACACATATCCGAAGGCGATCTAATGTGTCAATATGCTTACTACCATAATACACATCGTAATATGTCATTGTGAGCGGCAGATGCACTCGTCTGTCGCCTAAATCTGTTTACAATAATTCAACAAATTCAAAGTAGTTTGTCATTCTATCATGTTGTATATGGATACTTTTAAAAGGTTTTATCAGTGTATGAAAACATCTTGAGTATATACTGTACAATCAACACAAAGCTTGTAGCAAAAAAATTGATTTCACAAAACGAACCCATTTGGGAGGTATGATTTTGTAGGGAATAGGCATCACTGTTCCTTAAAGAAAGTTGGAGGCATGCCTCAACCCTACAAAAGATTTTGTTTGATGTGCGACACTAAAACAACTACTATATCAAGATGTATGTCAGCTTGTTTTTTGTCTCGCTTTTAAGTGCCACAATGATTCCTATGTCTTCCGAAGCTGCCTTGGTCGGTGCTTTAGCGTTGGGGTTAGACCCCTTTGAGGTTTTATTTGCTGCCAGTTTAGGGAATTGTATCGGTGTGACAATTAATTATTTTCTCGGTTTGTATGGTATTACATATTTCATTGAAAGAATCTTTAAATTTGATGATAAGAAACTACATACATATCAAGACAAGTATAGGAAATATAACTATCTGTTTTTGCTTGCATCGTGGCTTCCTATTGTCGGCGATCCAATCACGCTCTATCTTGGAATCGTAAAATGTAACTTTATGAAATTTTCTCTTTTTGTCTATACGACAAGAATTATAAGATATATCGTGATTATAATGGCATATCAAAATATGTCGTGATTTTTAGTAAAATTATATTTTTTCATTTTTCTTGTAACTTTTTCTCTCATAATTGATACTACTTATATGACTTTTACAATAATAACTTTTCATCAGATTTATAAAAGATATGTCGATGATATTTTGCGATTTTCATATTGGCTTTCAGGCAATAAAGATGATGCCAAAGATTTAACATCAGAGGCATTTGTAAGACTTTGGACTACCTCATCAAAAATTGATGTTACAACAGTTAAGATGTATCTCGTTACTATTGTAAGAAATTTATATATACAGCAATTACAAAAAAAGAAAATACATACAGAATTAAAGAATAATCTATGCGATCCTAAAGAAAGAATTGATACAATTATCGAGAGTAAATCAGAGTTGTCACAAGTGATGTTTCATTTACAATCTTTGCCGGAAATTGATAGAACAGCTCTTCTTTTATATGCTAATGAAGGTTTTACTTATCAACAGATAGCGGATTATTTAAAAATCTCTTTGGCAAATGTTAAAATTAAAATTTTAAGAACAAGAAAATTATTAGTAAAACTAAGAAAAGGAGAATAAAATGTCCCATATTACAGAAAATATTATTAGTGATTTACTTCCTCTATATTATTCCAAGCATGCAAGCAAAGATACAACTAAGTTAGTAGATGATTATTTTTCACAGAATCCAATATTTGCTTCAGAACATCAATTACCAATTTCTCTGAGTACACCAAAACTTGAGCGACCTGATGAACTAAAAATACTTAAAACTACTCGTTTTTATATTAAGATGAGATCACTTTTACTGTTTGTAGCAATATTTACTACTTTTCTCCCTTTTTCTTTTGGCGATGTGTCGTGGATTGAAGAAGAAGGTATTCATTGGTTATGGACAGATATGCCTGAGGTTGCTGTTTTATCAGGTATTGCTGCGATAGTCTGTTGGGTTTTGTATGCTATACTCAGACGAAAATTAAGAATTACAGAGTTATAGTATTTATGAATTCTTATGTTGCACATTTGTGCGAATTTGATTTAATTCTCTTATGGCAAGACAATTCAAAAAAGAAAATGTTCGTAAAAGTAAACATGTCAACAGAGAAAAATCTGCTTTTGTGAAATCTGAAATTGAACTGTTTAAGATTTTAGACAATCTAAACGAACCACCATTTTTACTCATTTTAGATGGTGTTCAGGATCCTCATAATCTGGGTGCATGTTTACGAACTGCCGATGCTGCCGGTGTGCATGCGGTCATCGCTCCCAAAGATAGAGCTGTTTCAATGACTGATACCGTTGTCCAAATTGCTTCCGGTGCTGCTGAAAATATACCGTTTATCCAAGTTACTAACTTATCCCGAATTATGGAAGAGCTCAAAGAAAAAGGCATCTGGTTTGTTGGAACTTCTGACCAAGCTAAAGAATCAATTTATCAAATCGACCTTAAAGGCGGATTGTGTATTGTGTTAGGAGCTGAGGGGAAAGGGATGAGACGGTTGACTGCAGAAAATTGTGATTTCTTGTCATATATACCGATGCAAGGTTCAGTTGACTGTTTAAATGTCTCAGTTGCCTGTGGTGTTTGTTTATTTGAGGCTGTTCGGCAACGTCAGGTTTGAACTCTCCGAAATATCAATTATTGCTATTTTTTTATAGGCTATTAAATGGAACTTCATTGACCTATAATTGTTATAGGGTTGAGCAGTTTAATGTTAATCTATTAAGAGGAAGAAAAAGTTTAATGATGAAAAAATTATTCTCAACCATGCTTGTTTTTGTAATTATGGCATCAACAGCCTTTGCTGATGAATGGAAAATCGACAAAACTCATTCTTCTGTTAGTTTTAAAGTTCGTCATATGGCAATTTCTAGAGTTAAAGGTGGTTTTGATGAGTTTTCGGGAATCGTTCAATTTGACGGGAAAAATGTAAACAGGGGTTCAGTAGAATTGTCAATTGATGTTGCATCTGTGAATACAAAAGATAAAAAACGAGATACTGATTTAAAAAGTCCCGTTTTTTTCGATGTTGTAACATATCCATTAATTACTTTTAAATCTACTAGTATAACAGAAGAAGGAGATGGTTTTAAGATTAATGGTGATATGACAATGAAAGATGTGACTAAAGAAGTTAGTTTTGATGTTGAATTCAGTGGTATCATCGTTGACCCATGGGGAAAGACAGAGCAGGATTTGAAGCCTTCACAACAATTAATCGTCAAGATTTTAATCTTAATTTTAGCAAGACATTAGATAATGGTGGGTTAATTGTAGGAAATGAAGTCGAAATTGAATTGGAGTTTGAAATTGTAAAAGTTGAACCTGAAATAGAGTAGAAATAGTAGTTCAATCTGTTAGAAGAAACATGAAAGCCTATCTTTTATTAACAGGTAATTTTTAGAATTTTCTGATGAGTCCAACAACTTTTCCGGCAATACGAAATTCCGGAGAATTATTATCTATTATAATTGGTTCAAAGCTATCATTTTCCGGTTGTAGCTTTATGTGCGTATCTTCTTTGAAATATCTTTTTACCGTGGCTTCATCGCCAATTATTGCAACGATGATTTCACCTTGATTGGAAGTATTTTGTTTTTGTACTATAACAATGTCACCGTTAAGAATTCCTGCATTTTTCATTGAGTCGCCCATCACTTTTACACTAAAAGAGTTACCTTTTGGTAGAAATGATGCATCTAAAGCTAACTCACCTTCAATATTTTCGATAGCATCTATTGGGAGACCGGCTGGTACTGAGCCAACAATGGGGAGTTTTTTTATCTCTCGAGAAATTTGAGTCGTAAGTTCCAACCCTCTGGCAATATGTTCATTTTTCTTGAGGAACCCTTTTTTTATAAGAGCATTTACATGCATTCGAACGCCATTGGTAGAACTTATTTTCATGAATTTCCCAATTTCTCTAATAGTTGGCGAACTTCCATGATTAGAAATCTGGTTTCTAATAAATTCTAAGACAGTTTTTTGTCGTTCTGTAAGTTTTATTTTTTTCATAATATTCTTATATAATCAGATAAATTATACTGCTCATTTGTGTAGTTGTCAATATTTTTTTTAAATTAGCTTTAGATTGTGATACTTATTAAAACCAATGAAGATAAAAACGCCTTTTATTATGCTATAAAAAGTATATATTATATGTGTACCTTATTAATTAGTAATTTATAGTATTACATAAATTCATCACGAACTGCAGCTCTTTGAGAAAAAGATAGGAGTAAAAGATGAAAACTTATGTTATGATGACTAAGATTGCCCCTCATGATGCTGATATTATTGAAATCACTCATGGATTAAAAAAACACAGTAAAAACTCACCGGAGTGGTTTGAGGAAGTCAAAGAACTTTGTCCTGAGGTAAATGTATTGGCTCATTATGCATTATTGGGACCATACGATTTTATGTGTATCTACGAAGCACCTGATGAGAGGGTTGCTGCAAAAATATCACTTTTAAGTCGGGCAAAAGGAGCTTTTCAAGTGGAGAGTTGGAATGCTATACCTACTAAAGAAGTTATGGATTTACTTTCCAACACATTTGTGAATTCAAAAGAATAAAAAAAGAGGTCAACCCGCTGAAGCAGGTTGACCTTTTAGTTATTAGAAAATACTGACTATTCGTCAGCTTCTTTTTCACGTTTTGCTTCTTCGATAACTTTTTTGGCAGCATCATGAGGAACTTCTTCATAATGTGATAAGCTTAAGGTATACACACCCTGTCCTTGAGTCATAGAGCGAAGGTCTACAGAATATTGATATAATTCAGCCTGAGGAACTTGAGCCTTAATAATTTGGTTTGCTCCATCAGGGTCCATACCGGAAATTTTACCGCGACGGGAAGACATGTCACCCATTACATCACCGGTAAATTCGTCAGGGACGGTAATTTCGATATTATATATCGGTTCAAGCAGAATAGGTTTGGCATCCATAAATCCTTCTCTGAAAGCCATCATGCCGGAAATTTTAAATGCTAAGTCAGATGAGTCAACATCATGATAAGAACCAAAGAATAAAGTTACCTTAACATCCACGACTTGTGAGCCTGCTAAGTTGCCATTAACCATCGCTTCCACAACACCTTTTTCAACAGCAGGTATAAATTTACTTGGAATAACACCACCTTTGATAGCGTCAACAAATTCAAATCCGTTACCTCTTCCGTTTGGTTCTAATCTAATATGAACATCACCGTATTGACCGCGTCCACCGGATTGTTTTTTATGTTTATATTGTTTTTCAGCTTTACCTTTTATTGTTTCCCTGTAAGGAATGCGAGGTTTTACAAGTTCTACCTCAACGCCAAAACGATTTTTTAATTTATTTACTAAAATATCAATATGTGTAGGTCCCTGTCCATAAAGAACCTGCTGTTTTAAAGCAGGGAAGGCAACCAGTTTAAAGGTCGGATCTTCTTCGTGCAATTTATTAAATCCGGCAGCTACTTTATCTTCTTCACCTTTTTTAGCAGCTTTTACAGCTACATCCATAACCGGATTAGTAAATTCAACTTCAGGAATAGTAACAGAAAAGGAACTGTCTGCTAATGTGTTTCCTGTATGTGTATCTTTGAGCTTAACTAAAACTCCAATATCTCCGGCAGGAATTGATTGAATTTCAACTCTATTTTTACCTTGGAAAGTATAAAGGTGACCGATTCTTTCGGTATTGTTTTTTTGTTGGTTTTTCAAATCAATAGATGGTTTTATAGTACCATTAAAGCATTTGACAAAAGACATATCTCCAAGATGACCTTCAGAAACAACTTTGAACACAAACGCTGCAGTGCTGCCTGCTGGGTCATATGAAAGCTCTACAACATCTTCGGTGTCAGTTTTTACTGCTTGCATTGGGGCTACTTGTTTTGGGGATGGTGCATATTCAGCAAGGAAATCAAGCAGAATACGTACGCCGACATTTTTATTACCGGAACCAAAAAGAACAGGGAAGACTTTCGACTTGATTATACCTTCTTGTAAACCAAGAAGCACATCAGCATCATTGAGTGTACCTTCATCGAAATATTTTTCAAGTAAGTTATCATCCGCTTCAGCTGCAACTTCAATCAGGCGTTCTCTTTCAGCAAAAGCTTCATCCTTTAAATCAGCTGGAATATCAATTTCTTTTCTTCCACCATCGCCATCAAACTCATAAGCTTTCATGTGCAGTAAATCAACAACACCTCTAAAATTTTCTGCTTCACCAATCGGGAGTTGAACAGCAACAGCTTGTTTGCCAAATGCATTATTAATTGAGTCTAAACTTGTCCGCCACTTAACATTTTCTACGCCCATTTTGTTGACAAAGAAAAAGCGGGGTTTATTTTTTTTATCAATCTCTTTCCAATGAAGTTGAGTTCCAACTTCAACACCTGCAAGAGCTGTTACTAAAATTCCAACCAATTCTGTTACTTGGAGGGCACTTTGCAGCTCACCAATAAAATCAGTGTGTCCCGGACAATCTAAAAGATTAATTTTTTGAGATTTCCATTCGCAAGCAAGTAATTTGGCAGAAATAGTAGTTTTTCGTGCAATTTCATCTTCATTATAATCAAGTAATGAAGAACCATCGTCAACCCGACCAATACGATTATTTATTTTTGTATTGTATGCAATCGCATCAATCAGGCTTGTTTTTCCGCATCCGCGTTGTCCCGCGAAACAGATATTTCGGATTTGTTCGGTAGTATATTCCTTCACCGGAAAACCTCCAAAAGAGTATATATTTCATTAGCTTCCACAAATTAACAGAAACCAACATATCAAAAAATATCGGTAAAGTCAATCAGTATCGGTGTGAAGTACCTTTTTTTCGGCTTAAATATCTTATTTTGGAAAGGTGTTGAAATATATTTTGGACTTTTCAACAAGCCTTATGGTCTTAGCTGTGTGTATCTATTCCGATAATAGATATTACACTTGTTTTTTCCATATTTTTTAGTCTAAGATTGCCAAAATTGCTTTCTAAGTTGATTGACAGGGCAGTTTAGAGGGTTTACATTATTATAAATTATAGCATAAATGGAGTAGATATGAGTCTATATAAAAGTGTCATAATTATTGCAATAGGATGTTTTATAATGGGAAGTAACGGATGTGTTCAAAAACGACAGGCAAAAGCACCCGTTGCCAAAAAAATTAAACAGATGAATAGTTTGCATGGTGAAAATTGGGAAGATGATTATGCATGGTTAAAAAATAGAGGTTCAGCAGATGTTCTCGCTTATTTGAAAGCCGAGAATAAATACACCAAGGAAATGACCAAAGATAATGAACAATTACAAAAAGAATTATATGATGAAATTATTGGCAAGATAAAAGAGACCGATGAAACAGTACCTGAAAAAGATGGTGATTACTATTATTATTCCAGAACTGTAGAAGGTAAAGAGTATAGGATTTATTGTCGTAAAAAAGGGTCACTTGAGAATGCAGAGGAAATTCTTCTTGATGTTAATCAGGCGGCATCGGGGTATGAATTTTATTCAATTGGTCTTTTTGAGGTCAGCCCAAACGGGAAAATGCTTGCCTATGCTGTTGATACCACCGGTCGGGAGGAATATACTATATATTTCAAAGATTTAAAAAGCGGCAAGGTATTAAAAGATAAAATAGCGGGGTGTTATAACTCTTTGGTTTGGGCAAATGATAATAAAACAGTCTTTTATACAGTATTAGATGAGACTCTGAGACCATACCGTACTTATCGACATCAATTAAAATCAGAGAACCAAGATGATTTGGTGTATGAAGAAAAAGACCCAAAATACTGGATGGATTTATCAAGGTCCAAATCAGATAAATATTTATTTATCAATTTGGGCAGTTCGTTGACATCAGAAGTCCTCTATTTAAAAGCTGATAAGCCTCAGGATGCTTTTACTGTTTTTGCACCAAGAGAATTAAAAGTAGAATACTCAGTATATCATCATAAGAAACAGTTTTTTATTGTAACGAATCAAAATGCGATAAATTTCAAAATTATGACAACACCTGAGAGAAAAACTCAAAAGTCACACTGGGTTGATTATTTTCCGTATGATAAAAATATTAAAATTGATGATTTGGATGTTTTCGATAAATATCTTGTTGTGTATGAACGCAAAAATGGCAACAAACAGGTTCGGGTTGTTGACTTAAAAAGTTTAAAACAGCATTATCTTAATTTTGGTGAAGAAGTGTACACCTATTCTGCCGGAGAGAATAATAATTATAAATCAAAAAATCTTCGCTTAACTTTTAGCTCTCCGGTTACTCCAAGAACTGTATTTGATTATAATATGGAAACTCAAAAGAAGAATATATTAAAAGTATATGAAGTTCCGAATTATGATAAGTCTTTGTATGAGGCAAAACGTCTTTTTGCGACGGCATCTGATGGAAGTAAAATTCCGCTTTCTCTGTTTTATAAAAAAGGAATAAAATTAGATGGGAGTAATCCGGTATATTTATACGGTTATGGTTCTTACGGTATGACAATTGAACCTCGTTTTCGGGCTCATGCAATTCCTCTTTTAGATAGAGGGGTCATTTATGTTATTGCTCATGTTAGAGGTGGGGGAGCGATGGGACGTACATGGTATGAAAATGGAAAGTTTTTATACAAGAAAAATACCTTTACCGATTTTATTGCATCTGCGGAATATCTTATCAAACAAAAATATACTTCTCCTGAAAAATTGGCAGCATCGGGAGGGTCAGCCGGCGGATTGCTCATAGGAGCAGTTGAGATCGGAAGAGCGCCGTGTAGGGAAAGAG